>QMPZ01000120.1 GCA_003648815.1 Candidatus Aerophobota bacterium
CCTCTTTCCCGTGGAAAGTATCTGTTGAATTTTCCCCAGATAAGATTTGCTCTCATTGATGCTATCTATTATGGTCCTGTTCAGCATAGCTTCGGTGATGCGCATTTTTTCCCTCCATTTTGCATCAGCAAGATATTTGAGGGGGACATATTTTCACACATTTCACTTCTCACCTTTCACGTCTTACGTTTCACTCTCCTCACCCCTCACCCTTCACTCTTTACTCTTTACTCTTCACTCCCCACCCTTCACCCTTCACCCTTCCCCCTTCACTCTTCACTCTTTACTCTTCACTCTTCACTCTTCACTCCCTTATCATTGCCGTGGTGAGGATGTCCAGCATATCGCTTACGGTTCTCAGAAAATGCACAGCTGCCTCATAGGCTTGCTGGAAAAGGACGATATTGGTTAGTTCCTCATCTAAGGATACCCCGGAGATGCTCTGGCGACGGTTTTCCAGTTCTCTAATGAGAAGGTCCTGATTTTCCTTTAAGGTCTTGGCCTCCGTTGCCTCGATGCCGAGTTTCCCTGCCATTCCATTGTAATAATCGCTGAAGGTAGAGACACCGTTTTCCATAGTTAGTTTTTCCTTCAGCTGTGAGATGGCTAAGGCATTGCTGTTGTCCCCCGGAGCACCGCTCCTGGAGGCAGCGATGTAGTTTAAGTCTTCCTCAACTGCCTCGCTCAAGGCCATATCCTCAGCACCTGCCCCCTGAAAGAAGTCGTTGAGAATGCCCAGCTTGTACATAATATCGTCTGGGTCTTGTGTAATACATACAGTCTGAGGGTTAGCTCCGCCAGGTGATAGGACTAACCTGTTTCCATTTTTGCTGGCCACAACACCCGTAGGAGTGACAGAATCGTCTGTCATAGCGTTAATCTTGGCGACAATATCATCCAGGGTATCCGTCGAGACGACATTGATGCTTACTCCATTAATCGCAAAGCTTCCATCTATTCCTATATTTCCTATAAGCTCCTTCGAGCCTATTATCTGGTTTGTTCCATCCAATCCCATTCCCTGCCGATGTAGCTCATTCACCTCCTTCATCAGCGAGGAGGCTAATTCATCCAAGGAGTTTAGAAGTTCTTGAATGACCTCATCCCTCACCTCAAGGAGTCCCTTTAACTTTCCATTGGTGATGAGCACGTTTTCCTTATTGTCCTTCCACTTAACCTCTAAGAATCCAGTTTCTCCTGCCTCGGCGGTAAGCTCAGCCACCTTTCCCTTGCTCACCAGAAGTTGTCCATAAACACTGATTCTTACCGTCCCATCCTTCATCTCTTGATAGGAAAAGTTTATAAGCTCCGATAGTTTGTCTATAAGTAAATCCCTTCGATCGCGCAGGTCATTAGCCCTCGCCCTTCCTCCCAACTCAACCCTTTCTATCTCTACGTTGAGCTCGGCTATCTGATGAATGAGGCTGTTCACATTATCCACCGCAGATTGAATCTGCGTGTCTATATGCGATTGGAAATCCTTTAAGGATGAATAAAGCCCTCTGAATATCTCACACAGAATTCTTGCCTGTTCTCTTACGTTTGCCCTGGCAGCTCCATCTTCAGGGCTGTTGGCCAGGTCCTGCCAGCTGTCCCAGAAGCTGTTCATAATATTGCTGATCCCTGTCTCCGAGGGCTCGTTAAAGAGGGTCTCTATCTTCTCTAAAATTTCGTTCTTGGTCGCCCAACGGTTCAGGGTAGGGTTTTCTTTCCTTATGTAATAGTCAATTACCTCATCCCTTATCCTGTCAATTGTCTCCACCTTAACCCCTGTTCCCATCTGACCTGAAGGAAGAGTTGGGGCAAGGACGGCTCTTTGTCGAGAAAAGCCCGGAGTATTTACGTTGGCGACGTTATGCCCGATGACATGCATAGCCTGTCTTTGAGCCCTGATTGCACGTATACCAATTTCCAGGGACCTTAGCGCTTCCATTCATATTCTCCTATGTTCACTTCACCCTTCACTCTTTACTCTTCACCCTTCACTCTTCACCCTTCACTCTTCACTCTTCACCCTTCACTCTCGTTACGTTTTTTGATCCAACAGCTTTCTTCCCTGTTCCTTTTTTCCGGATCTTCCACTTTGATCATAGATGGGAACTTCTTTAGTTTCTGTAAGAAGGGCAAGGCACTCGTCAATGAGCTTTACGGAGTAGCTGAGCAGAGAAATGTTGGTCTTGTTAGCCTGGTCTATCTCCTTCATCAGGGAAATCGCCCTCTTTTGCAGACTCTCAATTTGTGAGGCAAAGGGCTCTTTCACCGCCTTTGCCAATTTAGATAAGCTGAGCTTTCCCGAAAGGGGGACAAGTTTTTTCAAGCTCTCCATCACCACCCCTCTTGCTCTCTCCCATTCTCTAAGTTCGAGAAATAAGGTTTCCTGTTCCCTGGTGATTTTCTCCAGCTCTCTTAAATCTCCCTTTATCACCACTGCTTTTTCCTTTCGGCAAAGACGAAGAAGTCTTTCGTACAAACTTATCTCCTTTCTCAAGATCTCGGTTAAACTTTTCAGCTTTTCCTCCATTTTCTGAACACCTCCTGTCTATAATGATTCGCTCGCACTCCCTTTCAAAGGAATGGGCGGAAGCCTATATTCCCCCCTCAAGTGTCGTTTTCTTGAGTTCCTCATAAAGCATTTTTCCCAGACCAATCCCTCCTCCCTCTGCCAATTTTTGAGCCAGCACCTGCTCCCATAACCACCTGACGAACTCTGCCTCCATCCCATCTCCCAAGAGATCCAGGGTTGGGAAAGAGCTTCGCATCTGACGAATAAGAGAACTCAAGAATATGCTTTCGAACTCAGAGCAGAGCTTCCTTAAATTCTTCCCATCGGCCTTCATCCTCCTGTGGTCAAATGATAAAGAGGTCGGGAAGATAAAAGAGCTTTTGACCCGAGAGAAAAGGTCATCTGATAAATAAGACATTTACGACCTCCTTGAATTTACAATGGCCCTTTATCACATTATCACCAGTTCTCCTTGAAGAGCCCCGGCTTCTTTTATCGCCTGAAAGATAGCTATCATATCTCGGGGACCCACCCCTATGGCGTTAAGAGCTCTGACCAGCTCCTCCACTGTGGCCCCTTCCATAAGGGCTACCTTGCCCTTTTCCTCCTCCACCTTTATCTCCTCTTTTTCTTCTACCACTGTTTCTCCTCCGGAAAGGGGTGTTGGTTGGGAGATAACTGGCGTGACCTTTATGGTGACAAGCAAGTTTCCGTGGGATACGGCCACCGGAGATATCTTCACGTCCTTTCCCATCACGATGGTTCCTGTCCTCTCATTGATGACCACCCTGGCTACTGTGTCCGGAACGATGGAAATCTGTTCAATTTGAGAGACAAAATCCACCACACAGCCCTTCTGTCTGTATTTGTCCGGAACCTTCACCCTTATCGTCCCTGCATCCAGAGCAAAGGCAATCTTTTCATCCGTAAAGACCTCGTTTATAGCATTCGCTATGCGGCTGGCTGTGGCAAAATCAGGCTGACAGAGGACCAGGGATAAACTCCCATCCCTTAACATGGCCAGAGGCAACTCCCTCTTCACTATCCCGCCTCGAGGAATTCGCCCCACCGTAGGATGGTTCCTTTGAACCCTTCCCCCTCCGCCGGCTACGCTAAAACCCCCTATGGAGATCGGTCCCTGAGCGAGGACGTAGACCTGCCCATCCATCGCCTGCAGGGGTGTAAGAAGCAATGTCCCTCCCTGGAGGCTATTGGCATCACCTATGGAGGAGACGGTCACATCTACACAGCTTCCCACCTTGATGAAAGGAGATAGCTTACAGGTGACCATAACCGCAGCTACGTTCTTTACTCGAAGTTCCTCGGGGTTTACGCTGATTCCCAGCCTCTGGAGCATATTGCTTATCGACTGGATGGTAAAGACAGAGCCCCTTTTGTCGCCTGTTCCGTTCAGACCCACCACCAAACCATAGCCGAAGAGCTGGACTTCATCTACCCCCTCTAATTTGACGAGGTCCTTTATCCTGACCTTCACCTCAGCTGCCTCACCAGGAGAAGCGAGGAGGATGCTCATCAAGCTTAATAAGATTAAGATGGAGATGATTTTCCTCATTTAACCCTCCTTTCATCCTTAACTCTTCACCAAATAGGGCCACATAGAGTTCAAAATATACGTAACCAGCTAAATATCCGACTGAGAATACCCGGCCTCTGATTTTCCCCTAAAACTCCTCTTCCCTCGTATTTTATCCTCGCATCGGCAATATAGGTTGAATAAATGGTATTGTCCTCGTTTATGTCCATAGGTCGAATAATCCCTTCAATGGAGATAATTTGTTCTTCATTGTTCACCTTGACTATCCGCTTTCCCTGGATGCGAAAATTTCCGTTGGGAAGAATCTCTGTTATTTGAGCACTAATTTTGGCTATCAGTGTGCCCTTGCGCTGAGTTGAGCCGCTTCCCTGGAAGTTATTTTTGTGTTCCCATTCCCAGGTGGGTAAAGTTGCAGCTGTCCCTTGAGAGCCCTCAAACAGACTACTTACCTTCCCTCCGGTAGCTGTCTTTTTCCCCATATCCGTCTTCGCGCTCTGCAAGGCAAGCGACGACTCAGAGATGATGACCGTCACCACATCCCCCACCTGTCTTGCTCGAGGAGTAACAAAAAGAGAATCCAGTTGCTGTGCCAGGCAGGCTTGAGCATGGAATAAGAGTATAACTAACCCCAACATAACTGGAAGAAAGATCTTTTCTTTTAAGAGATTGCCTTTTTGCATTTTTTGCACCTCCGGGGATTCTGTTTTTTGGATGAGCGAAGCTAAAAATTCAGGGCAGGCCTTCAGGCTTGCTATAATGGACAGGCCCGAAGGTCTGCACTATATAAGAGCAAAATTTTTGCCAGGCAGAGCTATTTAAAAAGGAAGGCGGTTGTGGATAAAGATGGAAGGACTAACTTACAGGAACTGATAAATTGGCAGGGGCATATCTACCAACAAATAGTTTAGCCATAAGAGGGAATGAGGTGGAAAGATAACCGGGAGGAATTTCTTTCCGCAAGAGGTAGGAAAAAAGGACCATCAGGAGGAACCTTTGCCCTTTAGTAC
>QMPZ01000121.1 GCA_003648815.1 Candidatus Aerophobota bacterium
AGAGAGAGCCGAAGATCCTAAAGGATGAAGAGTCGGAGGTAGAAAAGTGAACGACAAACAGACCGGCTGTCCGGTTATCAAGGTAAGAGGAGAAACCCTGCCCGAGGTATGGGAAAAGTCTGTAGTAAGGTGTTGGGAGGAGGGAATAGAGGTGAGGACCGAATATGATAGACCAGAAGATCCTCCCAGCAAGGATTGTACGATGATTATGGAGGTAAACTATCCCCTGAAAGAGCCGCGTCTACACAGGGCATTTCCAGCAGGTCTATCTGACCTTGAGGTTTACCGGGAGGAAGTCCTGCTGGGAGTTCACGATGATTGGATCAATCCCGAGGAGGGAAAATGGGAATATACTTATCACGAGCGTCTCTTCAACTATAAACTCTCCTTCGAGGAGAAAGGGATTGATCAGATAGAATTTATTGTGAGAAAACTATCCAGAACCCCTTATTCGCGAAGAGCTCAAGCGGTCACCTGGAAGGCCTGGCTTGACCCAAACTTTGACCATCCCCCCTGCCTGCAGCGTCTCTGGTTTCGTATTTTCGGAAACAGCCTTCAGCTAAACGTCCACATGAGAAGCAACGATGCCTTCAAAGCCGCCTTTATGAATATGTTCGCTTTCACGGAACTACAAAGATTGGTCGCTGAAAGAATTAGCGAGAGAACAGGTAAAAAGATAAATGTGGGAAAGTATGTTCACATCTCTGACAGTTACCACATCTACGGTTCTTATTATGAGGAGTTTAAAGGCTTTCTGGATACCTTAAAGAAGAGGTCCTTTGAGGAAAGGACGTGGCCTACCTCTTTTGCCAAGCCCTTTTTCGAGGAGGGGAAAAAGAGGATAGAGAGAGAAAAAAGGAAAAATCTATGAGGAAGGTGCTGGTAACTGGAGGAGCTGGTTTCATCGGCTCTCATATCGTCGATGGGTATTTGAAAGGGGGCTGGCAGGTAGTGGTGATAGACAACCTTTCCACGGGAAAGAGGAAGAACTTGAACAAAAAAGCCAAATTTTATCAAATGGATATCAGGGACAAAAGGCTGGATGAGGTTTTTTTGCAGGAAGAATTTGACCTGGTCAATCACCATGCTGCCCAGATAAACGTAAGAACCTCTGTGGAAAAACCTCTCTTTGATGCTCAAGTAAACATACTGGGGACGCTAAACCTTCTGGCCAGTTGCATCAAATATGGTGTCAAAAACTTCATCTTTGCTTCCTCAGGAGGAGCGATCTACGGAGAACCCGAGCAGCTTCCGGTAAATGAATACCATCCCAAAAATCCCCTCTCTCCCTATGGAATCTCCAAGCACGTCGTCGAGCACTACCTTTACTCCTACAGGAAAAACTTTGGCTTAAACTGCATCAGTCTGCGCTATGGAAACGTCTACGGACCTCGCCAGGACCCCTACGGAGAGGCAGGGGTAATCTCCATCTTTACCCGAAAGATCCTTCAAGGAGAGCGGCCCCAAATATTTGGAGATGGAAAGCAGCTGAGGGACTACGTCTATGTGGGTGACGTGGTAGAGGTCAATATGCTGGTCAGTCAAAAAATGGAAAAGCTTAGCAAGAGAAAGGCAAGCTCCCCGGATGATCTGGCCTACAATATAGGCACGGGAAAAGGGACCTCGGTAAATTATTTATATAAGCTACTATCTGAGACTGTTGATCTTAAGAAAGACCCTGTTTACGCGCCACCCAGAAAGGGTGAGATAAGAAAGATATATTTAGACTCCACAAAGGCAAAAAGGGAACTTGGCTGGCAGGCGAAGACGGACCTGCCCCAGGGCCTTGAGGCCATCATAAAGTGGTTTGAAGACTAATATACCTACCTCTTTTCTTCTCCTGGAATGTCACCTTAATAACGATAACCAGCATCCTTACACAGGGATTGACAAGTTTAAAATTTTTCATATACTACGAACAAAAAAGGAAATATCTTCTGTAAAATAGAAGAAAGGAGAGCAAGATGACAAAAGAACAACCCAACTATCCTATAAAGGTCATGGACAAATCCCTCTCTGTTATGGAGCTTTTGCTAAGGCATGCCTCTCCTATGAGCATAACTGAGATCAGCGAAAAGCTGGGAATTTATCCAAGCGTCGTTCATCGCATATTAGACACCTTAAGGTACTGGGGATATGTAGAGCAAGATCCCATTACCCAGAAGTACCAGCTTGGTCTCAAAGTTGTGGAATTGGGAATGGCTAAGCTTCGTCAGATGGACCTGGTAAAGGAGGCTACTCCATATCTTAAGGAGCTGGTAAACCGATGTGATGAGACCGTGCACTTAGGTGTTTTGGAAGATGGACAGGTCCTTTACCTGGCTAAGGAAGAGCCATCTCAGACAGTGAGGATGGTCTCTTACGTGGGAAGGCGAGCTCCCGTTCACTGCACGGCCTTAGGAAAGGTGCTTTTGGCTTATCTTTCAAAAAAGGAAAGAAAAAACATTCTCAAAAAGAGGGGGCTGCCCCGCTTTACCGAGAACACCATAACCGATGAGAAAGCTCTGGAAGAGGAGCTCCAGAAGGTAAAAGAACAAGGCTTTGCTCTGGACAGACAAGAGCATGAGAAGGATATCCGCTGCATAGCCTGTCCCATAAGGAATCATCAAGGAAAGGTGATTGCTGCAATAAGCATCTCCGGCCCTACCTACAGGATGGACGCAGAAAAGCAGGCTCATTTAAGGGAGGATCTTGTCCGCACAGCCGAGGAGATATCCAAGAGGCTTGGATGGAGTGGTAAGGAAACATAGTTTGCCTGAAAGGTTACAGAAGCTCCACATCCTTAATTTTTCCCCTCCTTTCCCTTGAGGAGAGGAAAAAGATAAGTTGTCCCACCTTAATCCTTCTCCTCAAGGGGAAGGAAAAGAGAAAGCAGATCGAGGACAAAAGCTCTAAGAAGGAAGCTTTAAGGGATACTTTTGCATAGAGACATATACCAGCCCAAAGGTCAAAAGCTCAATACAGATGCTATCAATGGCTAAAGGGGACTTTGGGTAGCATAAAAAGGTGATTGGTTAACCTCGATATCCTTCAGGAGGAAGGGTATGCCTGATCTTTCTACAAGCTACGTTGGTTTGAAACTAAGATCCCCCATTATCGCTGGATCAGCAGGAATCACGGAGAACCTGGAGAGGATGAAGAAAGCTCAGGACAGTGGAGCCGGAGCGGTGGTGATAAAATCACTATTTGAGGAAAAGATATCTCGGACCTCTCCCACCCCTCGCTTCAAAATCATCTACCACTCCACAGCCGGCAAAGATAGCTTTTCCTTATACTCTTATGAGCAGGCAAGCGAGTGGGAGCTGAAAAGATACGCTGAGGAAATTACCAGGGCAAAAAGAGAGCTTACGATACCCGTCATAGCAAGCATAAATTGTATCACCGAAGAGGGATGGGCATCCTATGCTAAGGAGATGGAAAAGGCAGGAGCTGATGCCCTGGAAATCAACCTGTCCTGTCCTCACGGCTCCATAACCTTCAGAGGAGGAAATGTCGAGGAAAAGATAATAAGGACAGCAAAATTGGTGAGAGAAAGCGTTTCTTTACCCATTATTGCCAAACTCAGCCCTCAGCTGACCTCTCCCCTTGAAATGGTCAAGAGGCTGCAGGGTGTGGGAATAGATGGGGTCACCATTTTCAACCGTCTCACCGGTCTGGAAATAGACATAAATGAGCAAAAACCCGTCATGCACGAAGGATATGCTGGCCATGGAGGTCCCTGGGCCATACAATATCCCTTGCGGTGGATAAGCGAGATATATCCGCAGGTGAGGATAGATATAAGTGGAAGCGGAGGAGTCTGTTCAGCTGAGGATGTGATAAAGTATCTTTTGGCCGGAGCCACCACAGTTCAGACGGTCACGGCCATAGTCTTGAACGGCTACGGAATCATAAGGGAGCTCAATTATGGATTAAAAAGATATATGGAGGAGAAGGGATATGAAAGGATTGAGGAGTTCAGGGGCAGAATATGCTCGAAGATAAAGGGAACCTACCAGATTAAAAGAGCTCATTATCTTAAGGCAAAGATAGATGATAGATTAATTTCTCCCTGTCAGGCTGCCTGTCCGGCAAAAGTTGACGTTCAAGGATATATCGCCTTAATTGGTGAGGGCAGGTTCAGCGAGGCCTTTCAGCTGATCAAAGAAAAACTTCCCCTTCCCTCTGTGCTGTCTCGAGTATGTCCGGCTCCCTGCGAGAAGGAATGCCTAAGGCAAAGATTTGATGAAGCTGTTTCCATCAACGCCTTGAAGAGGTTCTTATGCGATTGGGCCAGGAAAAACTTCCAACCTCCAGCCTCCAGCTTTAAACCTCCCATTTCCGGTCCCAGGATAGCCGTCATTGGATCAGGCCCGGCAGGCCTTACCTGTGCTCATGATCTGGCAAGGATGGGCTACGAGGTTACTATCTTTGAATCGCAGGGCATTGCCGGAGGAATGCTATCCTTGGGAATTCCTGAATATCGCCTGCCAAAGGAGATAGTTCAGGAGGAAGTTGAGGAGATTAAAAGGTTGGGGATAAAGATAAAGCTGAATACATCCATCGGCAAGGATTTAACCTTAAATGACCTCAAAGAGGCCGGCTACAAAGCTATCTTTATAGCTACAGGAGCTCACAGGGAAAGGAAGCTACACATTCCGGGAGAAAATTTGGAAGGGGTATCGTCCGGACTTTCCTTCTTGAGGGATTTAAACTCCGGCAAAAGGGTGAAGGTGGGAAAGAGGGTGGCTGTCATTGGAGGTGGAAACACGGCCGTGGATGCAGCCCGCTGCAGCATTCGTTTGGGAGCGAAGGAGGTATATTTGATTTACCGCAGGACAAAGGAGGAGATGCCCGCCATCAGCGAGGAAGTGGACGAGGCAGAGAAAGAAGGGGTCAAGATAATGTATCTTACCTCTCCTGTGAAAATTAAGGGAAGGAATGGGAAGGTGAAGGAGCTTGAGTGTGTTCCTTTGGTCCTGGGTGAGAGGGATGAAAGTGGAAGGAGAAGGCCTCTTTCCATTCCCGCCACCTCTTTTTCTTTAAAAGTTGATACGGTGATCGTGGCCATTGGCCAGGTTC
>QMPZ01000122.1 GCA_003648815.1 Candidatus Aerophobota bacterium
CAACACAATAGGCTGATAGTTTAACGAGGCAGCTTTTTCTATTAGTGGGGTAAGCCTGGCTACAATTTGTTGAATAGTTTGCGGTTTTATGTTAATGTAAGAGGTGCGCTCCTTATGTTCCACGGATTGCAGTATCTTTTGTTCCAGTCCAGGATCCAGGGTTATGGCTGAAATCTTGCCCTCCTCATCCCGGTACTGCTTGCAGATATGACGGGATAGGCTCTGCCTTACATATTCTGTCAGTATATCTATGTTTTTGGTTTGAGGAGCCCAGTCAGCTAATGTCTCTAAAATGGTGAGAAGGTCACGGATGGATACTCTTTCCCTGAGAAGGTTCCGCAAAACCTTATGTACGTCACCTAAGCTCATCAGGTTAGGAATTAATTCCTCCACCACAGCGGGATAATTTTCCTTGAGGTTGTTGATGAGATTTTGTACCTCCTGACGTCCCAGAATCTCATGGGCGTGAGATTTGATTATCTCGGTTAAGTGAGTGATGAGAACAGAAGGGGCGCTTACCACTATATATCCGGCTGCCTCCGCTTCTTTTTTTTGTTCCTCTCTGATCCATACAGCGGGAAAGCCAAAGGTAGGCTCCTTCGTCTTTATTCCCTCAAGAGGTCTGGTGACTTTGCCTGTCTCCATGGCCAGGCAGTACTTGAGCATTAGCTCTCCCCGCGCTACCTCCATTCCCTTTACCTTTATCCTGTACTCGTTGGGTTTTAATTGAATATTATCTCTTACTCGAACAAAGGGAAGGATTATTCCCATCTCCAGGACTATCTGGCGTCGAATTCGGGCAATCTGGTCTAACAGGTCTCCTCCCTGTTTTGCATCTGCCAAGGGAATGAGTCCATATCCTATCTCTACCTCCAAGGGGTCAACCTGCAGGAGTTCCTCCAAGGTTTCTTCCTTTTTCGCTTCCTTTTTTTCCTCTGTTTTCCTTTGCAGGGAGGAAATTTTATGTGCTCGATTGAGGTAGTAAAAAAGACAGGCACTTATGGCCGACAGCACCAGAAGGGATGCCTTAGGTGAACCAGGGACGAGGGCGAGGAGAAGGAGGAGGACGGAGACAAGAGCCATCGCCCTGGGCTGACTTGACATCTGTTTTATAAAATCAAGGGATAGATTGGACCTGGAGGAGGCACGGGTGACTATTATTCCAGCGGCTGTAGATATGATGAGTGCGGGAATCTGGGACACCATTCCATCTCCTACAGTAAGCAGGGTATAGGTTCTAAGAGCTTTCTCGAGCGGCATATGATGTTGAAAAATTCCGGTAGCTAAACCTCCTATTATGTTGATAAGAAGGATTATTATGGCGGCAATGGCGTCTCCTCTGACGAATTTGCTTGCTCCATCCATTGCTCCGTAAAAGTCAGCCTGTCTTTCGATGTCTCGACGTCTCTCCTGAGCCTGGACATCGGTGATTAACCCGGCGTTCAGATCTGCATCGATGCTCATCTGTCTACCTGGCATAGCGTCGAGGGTAAACCGGGCGGCTACCTCTGATACACGAGTTGCTCCCTTGGTAATTACTATAAAGTTGATTATTACCAGGATAAAGAAGACTATTATTCCCACTATATAGTTTCCACCTACCACAAAGTAGCCAAAGGTTTGTATGACCTTGCCAGCGTAAGCTTGGAGCAAGATCAGCTTGGTAGAGGTTATGTTCAGGCCGAGACGAAATAAGGTAGCCAGCAAGAGAAGGGTAGGGAATACGGAAAAGTCAAGAGGTCTTTTAACGTAGATGGTCAGAAGAAAGATGGCAAAGGAACCAGCTAAGTTCAAACTTAAGAGTATATCCAGCACAAATGGAGGCATGGGAATAATGAGAATGCCGATTATTGCTATCGCTCCCAGGGCGAAGAAGACATCGCTATGCCGGGTGAATAGAGCAAGGGTTTTTGTCTCATCAGCCATCTTTTGCCCTCCGTTTTTCCGTTTTTTAGAAATTTTAACTTGGCTTATTTAAATATACCTCTTTTTCAAGCGATAGATGTAGGCGAGAACCTCAGCCACTGCCTGATAAAACCTTATGGGTATTTCCTGACCCACCTCCACTGACTCGTAAAGTGCCTTGGCCAGCCACCTGTTCTCCACTATGGGCACATTATGGTCTCTTGCCACCCGCTTTATCCTCTCGGCGAGATACCTGGCTCCCTTTGCTACCACTACAGGGGCATTCATCTTTTCCCTGTTGTACTGTAAGGCTACGGCAAGCTGAGTGGGATTGGTGATCACCACATCTGCTCTGGGGACTTCCTGCATCATCCTTCTTCTGGCCATCTGCCTTTGAAGGCTGCGAATCCTCGTCTTAACCAAAGGATTTCCTTCCGTCTCCTTATATTCCTCCAGGGCTTCCTGTCTGGTCATCCTCAGCCTTTTTTCGTATTCCCATCGTTGAAGACCATAGTCAAGGACAGCTATGGGAGCCAGAGCTAAGCAGGAATACAGGCCTAACTGAGAAGCTAAGTTAAATACAAATGCACAGATCTGGCCAATGTCTTTATCTACCAGGAGAAGAAAATCCTCAGAATGAGTCTTGATGAGTATATAGGCAACATAACCTATGACGGCCATCTTCAAGAGGGAAAACAGAAGTTGAACAAGGGAGCGCTTGGAGAAGATTCTCTTAAAGCCATTAACCGGGTTAATCCTGTTCAGGTCAGGAACTAAGGGGTGAAAGGTAAATAAAAATCCCGTCTGCATAAGGTTAGCCACCAGTCCAGCTATGGCAATCATCAGGATAAGGGGGAAAAGCATCCTTGCCCCTTCCCATAGCCCCTGCTGAAAATACTTGTATACCTCAGATGTGCATAAAGAGAACTTATGAGCGTTTTCCAGGATATAGCCGATATCCTGAGATAGCCTTTGAGTTATTCCTTTCCCGAAAAATCGAAGAATTAAAAAGCTACAAAGAAGTATTAAGATGGAGTTGATTTCTGCACTCTTTGCTACCTCTCCTCTTTCCTTAGCTCGACGTCTACGCCGGGGAGTAGCTGGCTGTGTTCTTTCCTGAAGTTCTTCTTCAGGCAATTTTTAACCTCTCATAGCATACAGGAGAATAAGTATTTCCCTGTATAGATTGAAAAACAGGCCTTTTGCCAGATAAAGAAAGAAGGGAAGAGAAAAAGCAATCATTAATAGCCCAACCCCTATCCTTAAGGGAAGGGCCACGATGAAGACGTTCATCTGAGGAACGAGACGAGCGATGATTCCTAAGGCGATCTCCGTCAGCAGAAGAACTACTATAATCGGTGCTCCTATCTTTAGACTTAGAATGAAGATGTTGCCTGTCAGAAGGATCAGCCTCCTGATCAAAGGAAGCTGAGGGGAAAAGCTGGCGAGGGGAACCAAGGTGAAGCTGTCCGCCATTCCCTTTAAGAAATAATGATGAGCGTTAAGGGATAAAAATATCATTACAGCCATAAGATTTTTGAACTCGGAGATAATGGGAAGTTGGTCCTGGGATTGCGCGCCCATTACGTTAGCGATGCTAAGACCCATCTGAAAGCCTATGATTTGACCGGCCAGTTCTATTCCGGTGAAGAGAAATCTGACGCTATATCCCAGAACTACCCCCACGGTCAGTTCCCTGGCTATTTCCACAGCCCATCCAATCCATTCCATGGACAGGGAAACTACCTGAGTCCTGGCGACCACCGGGAAAAGCAGCAGGGTAAGGAAAAGGGAAATTGCTGCCTTTACCTGTCGGGGAACAAGATTACTTCCCAGAACGGGAATGGTCATCACTGCCCCGCTTACCCTTGCCAGGACGAGGACGAAGACCTTTATCTTTTCCGGAGAAAGGAAAGTTAAAAGATCCATTTTTGCAAGCTTTCATAATAATTTATTTTATGAACATGCCCAGGTTTAGATAGAGGCTCGAGGTATAATGCAATAAAACTTTTAGCATCCACGGCAGGAGGAAGTACAAGACCGCCGCTATCGCAATGATCTTTGGAATAAAGGTGAGGGTCATCTCGTGAATCTGCGTGACCGCTTGAATAACACTTACCAGAAGACCCACGATCAATCCCGCTGCTAACACAGGCATAGCTAAGAGTCCGGCAGTTAAAATGGCCTTACGTCCTATATCAACTATCAGTTGCATGTTCATGTTTTACCTCCGATGGTTTATTTTAATCCTCTCACCTTTTACGTTTCACTACCGAAAGCTTGATACCAGAGAGCGAATTACCAGGTCCCATCCATCTACCAGGACAAAGAGCAATATCTTGAAGGGTAAGGAGATCATTATCGGTGGAAGCATAAACATTCCCATGGACATAAGCACGCTGGAGACTACTATATCGATGATCAAAAAAGGAACATAAAGGATGAAGCCTATCTGAAAAGCCGTCTTCAGTTCGCTGGTGATAAAGGCAGGGATGAGCACGTAAGTGGGCACCTCCTCGGGATTTTTAGGCCTTTTCATCTTTGACAGATTAATGAACAAGGTTAAATCGTCCTTTCTTGTTTGCCTGAACATAAAGGACCTTACATACTTTATTCCCTCCTCCCACGCCTCCTTTTGGGTCATCTCGCCTTTCAAGTAAGGTTCAAGAGCTTTTTCTTTAACCTGCGTCCAGGTAGGAGCCATGATGAAGATGGTCAGAAATATCGCCAGACCGATCAGGATTTGATTGGGAGGCATCTGTTGAGTGGACAGAGCATGTCGTAGAAAGGAAAAAATTACGATGATCCTGGTAAAGGAGGTCATCATGATGAAGAAAGCGGGAGCTAAGGAAAGAGCGGTAAGTAAGGCCAGGATCTGAATGGCAATATTTACCTTTTGAGGTTCCGTCGCTCCCTCTATCTCGATGTTTATCTTAGGGATGACGGACATTGAGGAAGACGATGTGCTCTGAGCCCAACCTGCTTCGGCAAGGGCAAAAAGTGCAGTTCCGAGGAGGATGATCAAGAGAAAGAGCTTATTCCTATGCTGTTTTAGCATATCTTTGTTCCACCCCTTCTTTGAAGTCACAGCTTTTCTCCCTGTCCTTGGC
>QMPZ01000123.1 GCA_003648815.1 Candidatus Aerophobota bacterium
AGGATTCGAACCTCCGAATGGCGGATCCAAAGTCCGCTGTGTTACCGCTTCACCACGCCCCAGGTAATGATTAAAATTACTTCTCACCCTACCACATCAGCTTCCATCCGTTTAAATGGGTGATGTTCAACTATTATAAGACATTTTGGGGACACCTAAATTCCAAACCGCAGCAGGACCAATGAGACCACTGGAGTCTTCGCTCTCTGACAATAGGCAGCCTCCAGATTAAGGAATAAAAGTTTTAAGCTTAATCCATACGTGAGGTTTCCATCGTTCAAACCAGCTCTTAACTTCAGCAGGGATAAATCCAGCTCTCCTCCTATATGAAATGTCCTATCATTACTGGTGATATCATGAACATCAGCGGCTAAGGTAATTCTGGGAATGCCCCTGAAAGCTACTCCAAAGTTGACCTTGCGAGGAAGAGTTAGGGATTCAAGGTCTGGATCTGTCATCTCGGGAAACTTCACCTTTGGCTCGAAGATGTCTTCCACCATCAAACCATAGGTTAGCTTGCTGTCTTCAGGAGAGTAAAGAATACCAAGGTCAAAGGACATGGTCGTCTGGGCATCACTGGTTTGTTCGGGGTCCATTTCCTCCGTGTCTCCAGTCGCCAAAAGCTTAAAATGAGAAGAATGCCTGATTCCCTGAATGTACTTCGCGTTGAGTCCCACTGTAAAGGGGGAGGAGGAAAGAGCGGTTGCATAAGTAAGGTAAATGGGAACAATGCCGGTTTCTACATCCTGGATTTCCACATAGGGACCACTGTCGTTATATTCGAACTTCTCTACGCTAAACTCCGTCTGAACAGCACCTGAGAGAGCCAGACGACGAGCGATGGCAATTTCCAGACTAAAAGTTGGCTCAAGGCTCATCGGAGCAGAAATTCCTTTATCAATAGTTTCTTTTGCAGCCTCATAATCCTGATCCTCCAAGGCCTTGTACAGGTCGTAAAGATTGGAAAAACCTTCCACATTCTCGCCACTGGCACTTAGAGAAAGATCCAGGTTAAAACGCCCAAGCTGAGACAAGCCAGCTGGATTCCAGAAAACACAGCTTGCATCATCGGCCACGGCAGTGAAAGCTCCTCCCATTCCCAATGCCTTGGTGCCAGGTAAAGTGAAGGCAGAAGCAAATGTCCCGCTAAAAAGTAACAGTATTCCACTTCCTATCGCCGCTAATTCTGTAAGCTTCATTTTCTCTTCCTTCACCTTTTAAATCTTTTCTATCTGCCCTATATCTGCTTTTTATGTAAATTTTACCGCTTATGTGGCTACAGTCAAGTTACAATCTTCTCCGCTCACCTTAGCATTATTCCAATACCAGATCAGTCTCTGTGCTCACAATTCCCTTAAGGGTGCGCAGCCTGTCTATTACCACTTGCAAAATATCCTCGTAGCTGTCAGCCTCAACTGTAGCCAGAATATCCTGTCCTCCAGTAGTCAGATCTGCTCCCTTAACCTCATCGAATCTGAGCAGTGCATCTCTGACACTTCTTTCCCTTCCCATCTCCACCTTGAGCTTTAAATAAGCTTTGGCCATTTTTACTCACCTCTTTTCTTTATATTTTGTTCGCCCTTAAATATTTTTCAGCTTCCCTCTCCAGTTCCTTTAATCTTCCTTCAATGGTGATTCTCTCCAGAAAATCGACATAGTCGACGATTAAAATTCCCGAAAGGTGATCAATCTCATGCTGAAGAGCATGGGCGAGAAGACCTTCACCTTGCACGGTTATCCTTTTTCCATCCTCATTCCACCCCTCAACCCATACCTTCTTGGCTCTTTTCACCCTGACCACGATCTCGGGCAGGGAAAGACACCCCTCCTCCAGAACGCTTTCCCCTTCTTTCAGCAAGATCAAAGGGTTGATCAGCTTTATCAAGCCTTCCCCCACGTCGACCACAATTAACTGTTCATCTATCCCTACCTGGGGAGCAGCCAGTCCTATTCCATCGGCCTCATACATAGTCTCCGCCATCCGCTCCAAAATTTCCCTTTCCCTTGGACCGACGCTTTTTACCCTTTCGCATTTTTGTCTTAGTATCGGCTCCCCATATTTCCTAATCCTGTAAACAGCCATTTTACTGACCCTGTATTCTCTCTTTCACAAAATCTATTGGATCTATTCTTTTTATTTCCTCTACGGAATCAAATACCTTGTCAGTGGAAACAATGCCTTCTAAATCTTCCACAATTGTTACTGCTGCGTGAACAGCATCCCTGGGAACAAGGCTATCGTATTTTCTCATAAGTTCGCAAGCCTTTGCGATAACTTCTCCTGTTATCTGGATAGGTGTAGGGAGAAGAACCTGAATGTCTTCTACAAGCTTTATCCCTATTTTTCGTTGTCCCCTGTAGGTGTAAACATAGAGTAGTTCTTGGAGAACCTCGCTATCAACATTGAGATCGTTCCGGGGATTTTCCAGAAATTCTATGATCTTCCGACAAGCTTCCCTATATTTATGAGCTCTACCTCTGGCGTAAATGAAAATATTAGTATCCAGAAGATTCAATATCTTCTATCCTTTTCTTAGTTATCATTTTTTTTTCTATTTCCCATGAACAAAAATCGGTTTCGCCTCCAAGAATTCTTTGCACTGCCGCCTCTCGTTCTTCTTTCATCCCTCCCTTACTCGCCCTGCTTTTTGCTGTTACCTCTCTTCGTAATCTCTTAATCTTTTTCTCTAAGTTCTTTAATTCCTGAATCAACTGATCATCGGTAAGCACATTATCCTCCTTCCTTATTTAAGGAACAGCCATTTTACTGACCCTGTATTCTGTTTTTCTCATCCAGTCGAACAATCTTTGGCTTCATATTTCTCGCTTCCTCTTCTGTAGCTAAAACATAGGAGACGATTATCAGTTTATCCCCTATCTCAGCCAGTCTTGCCGCAGCTCCATTGAGGCAAATTGTGCCAGATCCCGCTTCTCCTGGGATAACATAAGTGCTAAACCTTGCTCCATTATCTACATTAAACACCTCCACCCTTTCTCCGGGAAGAAAGCCCGCCTCCCTTATCAGTTCCTCATCTATGGTAATGCTCCCTTCATATTTAAGCTTTAAATCGGTAACTGTCGCTCCATGGATTTTTGATTTGAGCATTATTCTGAACATCTTATCTCCTTCTTAAATAGAAATAGGCAACCTTTTTGGTCTGATAAACTCCAAGTTAATAGTTGGATTTAATTTCAAGCCCAGGGATTCACCAACTTGTTTAAGGATCGGAAATTTCCAGAGTAAACCAGGATGAGCAGTCCAACTACGGAACATTTCCTCATATTTTCGAGCGTACATCCTCACTACTCCTTGGAAGATAATTATAGTAAAAAAATCGTACTCTGTCAAAGGGAGCATTGAATCATCTTAAAAAGATCTCTGAAAAATAAGCACATTGACACGTCTGCGCTAAACTTGACATTTTTTGAAAATCAGTCTAACATTAAGAAAACCGGGGGAGATGAACCTTACTTCAGATAAGGTGGGCGTCTTAAGGTAAGGGGATCCAGTGACGCAACCGACCGGAACTCTTTCTGAAGAGGAGAGTCGGTTGCAAAAATGAAGGAAATGGAAGTAACAAAGGTGGCACTGGACCTTGAATTAAAGACCCCAGTGGTTCTTTTAAAGGAGAGAAAGGGAGCCAGGATATTCCCCATCTGGATAGGATTATCCGAAGCCAGAGTGATTGCTCTGATTATGAAAGGCCTGTCTACCTCTTATTCAACCTTTGATCTTGCCAAAAAACTCATTGAAAAATTTAAAGCTCAGGTAGATAAGGTAATAATAAATGAACTTAAGAGTAACATTTACTATGCTAAGATTTTTATAAAGATGAGTGGGAAAATTCTTGAAATAGATGCTCGCCCCAGTGACGCTATAGCACTTGCTCTAAAGTTTAAAGCTCCCATTTATGTAGATGAGGACAGGATAGCTGTCAGAGAGAAACCCATTGAGGATAAAGAGATTGATGAGTTTAAGAAGAAATTAAAGGATATAAAACCTGAGGACTTTTCTTTTTAAATAGCTGGCTTATTAAGAAAATCTCTTAGCGAGATTACCTCTATTAATTTTCCAGCAAGATGTTCCTTATCTTATAAGACAATTATGCTGGCAAGAGATAAATATTTTTTATTGTCGTAATAAAAAGGGCGTCTCCGACACCGCTCCTTAAGGCATATAAAAGCATTTTTACATCTACAGTAGCCACTTCCCTTAGAGGATTATTTGTTGTACCTGCCATACTCGGCTGCTAACTTGTAGGCAGTGCTTAAGTTCTCATAAGGGATAAGGGGACTTATAGCTTGCACTTTGAAAATGAATCCACCGCCTGGAGCCAATATATCGATAACCCTTTTCACATGTTCTTTTACCTCATCCACCGTTCCGAAAATCAAGACGTGTTCAACGTCGATCCCACCTTCAAAGGCAAGTTGGCTGCCGAATTCTCGCTTTAGTCTTACCGGGTCCATGTTATCCAGGGGCAGGATTGGGTTTAGAATGTCGATTCCACAGTCTATGAGATCAGGGATCAGGTCCATTATCTGCCCGTGAGAATGAAGGTAAAACTTGATGTGCGGAAACTGCTTTTTTACTCGTCCTATGAAGTCTTTGAAATACGGTTTGACGTGAATCCTGAAGTCTTGAGGTGACATAAATGGAGCCGTCGACGTTCCGAAGTCGTCACTGAGCTTCACAATATCCGTATACTTCCCAACCTCGTTCAACAGTCTCATTGCCAGAGTTGAGTTGATATAATAAATCCTGTCAGCGATAGCTTTATGCAACTTTGGATTCAGCTTTATATCGAGCAACCATTGCTCAAACCCTCTTAACCACTGGTATCTGTGAAAGAGCACATCAACGTCTATGACAGTGGCATACTCGCTTTTCTCGTATATTTCCCTAGCTTTCTTGCATACATTCTTTACGAGAAATTCATAAGCATCAACATTGGGCCAGTTGAATTCCTCAACGTCCTTAATCGTCCTGACGTGAGCGAGTGGATGACG
>QMPZ01000124.1 GCA_003648815.1 Candidatus Aerophobota bacterium
GCAATGTAGTAGTAAAACTTTTAAAAAGGGTAAGTTTTGGTATGAGAGATACAGAGCTTTATGCAAAGAAAATAATGTTGGGGTTGGTACCCATGAAATTTTCACCACAGGTTTTGACATAGAGCCAAAAAAATTTGACCTTTTATAAAACTCGTTTATAATAACTTAGCAGAATGGAGCTTTCTAAGGTTATTTTTCAGAAGATGCTGGAAATAAAGAAGTACATTCAGGGTAAAGTGGTATTTTTAGGAGTAGGAAATTCAATGAGAGGTGATGACGGACTTGGAGACAGGTTCATCGAGGAACTGAGAAAATCTAAAAAAAGTAAGTCCTCTCAAATATATCTTTTTAAGGGGGCTCAGGTACCGGAAAACTACCTTGAGCCCATAGCCAAGATAAAGCCTGATAGAATTTTCATTGTAGATGCCCTTGATTTCGGTGCTTCGCCGGGCAAGGTCAGATTATTTAAGGAAGTTGGGCCTCAGTCGAATTTTTCCACTCATGCCCTATCTTTGAATTTTATTTTGGATTATCTGAGAAAAAGGACTGAAGCTGAGGTTTTCATTCTGGGCATTCAACCTGCCCAGCTTCAATGGGGAGCTACTTTAAGTCCTGAGGTGGAGGCAACGGTGAAAGAGCTGGTTAACCAGTTAAGTTAAACGAACAGGAGAGCTGTGTGGAAGAATCTATGAGTCTTTTATTTGTAAAAGAAAAAGGAAAGGTCAAACGATTACATATCACCATAAAGGGTATAGTTCAGGGAGTGGGTTTTCGTCCCTTCATATATAACCTGGCTAAAAGTTATCTTCTCTGTGGATACGTCCTCAACAATACCAAGGGAGTTGAGATAGAGGTGGAGGGAAAAAAAGAAAGTATAGACGTGTTTTTACAGGACATTCATGTTAAATCCCCACCTCTTGCCGTAATTGAGGAAATTAATTTCAAGGAGCTTCCTCTTGCCGGTTATAAAGAGTTTGAGATTAAGTCAAGTCGCAAAGAGGAAGAAAGTTTTCTCCCCATCTCACCCGATATTGGCATTTGCGAGGAGTGTCTGAGGGAGTTGTTCGATCCCAAGGACAGACGGTATCGCTACCCTTTCATTAACTGCACCAATTGCGGTCCTCGCTTCACCATAATAAAGGATATTCCCTACGATCGAGAACGCACAACCATGAGCGTTTTCAAGATGTGTAGGGATTGTGAGTCAGAATACCATGATCCTACCAATCGAAGATTTCACGCCCAGCCAAACGCCTGCTGGGTATGTGGCCCAAGGGTAGAGCTTGTCGACAGGAAAGGTGAAAAGATCAAAACCGCTGACCCTATCTGTCTTGCTGCTAAGCTATTGAGAAAAGGTAATATTGTGGCAGTTAAAGGAATAGGAGGATATCATCTTGCCTGTGATGCCACCCAGCGTGAGGTGGTCATTCGGCTCAGAGAGAGGAAAAATCGTATAGACAAGCCCTTTGCTCTGATGATGCTAAGCCTTGAGCAAATTAAAAAATTCTGTAAGGTAAGTGATGAGGAGGAGCGTCTTCTCTTATCTGTCCGCAGACCTATTGTCCTCTTAAGGAGAAAAGATGAAGCTTCTCTTCCTCAGGAAATTGCTCCTAAGAATAAATATCTGGGAGTGATGCTACCTTACACCCCGCTACATTATCTTCTTCTGAAAGAGGTAAAAGTTCCCCTGGTTATGACAAGCGGGAACATAAGCGAGGAACCCATCGCCTATCAAGATGAGGATGCGCTTAACAGGTTAAGCAGGATTGCTGACGCTTTTCTTGTCCATAACCGCGAGATTCAGATCAGGGTGGACGATTCGGTGAGCAAGGTGGTGGAAAGAAAACCGATGCTCATCCGCAGAAGTCGTGGTTATGCTCCCCAGCCTCTGAGGGTAAATGTCAAAGCTAAAAAGTGTGTATTAGCTACAGGAGGACATCTAAAAAATACCTTTTGTCTTTTAAAGGGAAGCTACGGCATCGTCTCTCACCACATTGGTGACTTAGAAAATCTAGAAGCACTGTCAGCTCTTGAGGAAGGAATAGAACATTACAAAAAAATTTTTCGTTGTCAGCCTCAGGTTATAGCCTGTGATATGCACCCCAACTATGCCTCAACAATCCTGGCAAGAGAATACGCTAAGGAAAAATGCCTGCCCCTCATCTCAGTGCAACATCATCACGCCCACATAGCCAGCCTTTTAGCTGAAAAAAGGATAAACAGAAGGGTTATAGGGGTGGCATTTGATGGTAGTGGCCTGGGTAGCGACGGCAGTATCTGGGGAGGTGAGTTTTTAATCGCTGACCAGGTTGAATTCAAACGGGTATCTCACCTCAGGTATATTTGTCTTCCAGGAGGAGAAGCAGCTATCAGGGAACCCTGGAGGATGGCGCTTTCTTATCTACATGAGATTTATGGCGATCAATGTGCTGATATCGCTTGCAAAATTCTTTCCGGTTTAGTAAACTTCGAAAAGATCGGTGTCGTTCAAAACCTGATCCGCAAAAGGATAAATTCTCCTCTTACCTCTTCAGTGGGTAGATTGTTT
Source organism: Candidatus Aerophobota bacterium (assembly GCA_003648815.1). GTDB lineage: Bacteria > Aerophobota > Aerophobia > Aerophobales > B47-G16 > B47-G16. Next base: position 2,549 of record QMPZ01000124.1, read on the forward strand.
GATGCGGTATCTTCCATTTTAGGAATAAGAGGAAAGATAAACTATGAGGGACAGGCTGCAATTGAGCTTGAAATGCTGGCTGAAGATAAGGAGGAAAAATACTATCCTTTTCAGATCATTGAGGAAAAAGAAAAGTTCGTCATAGATACCTTACCGATGGTAAAAGCTATCGTCGAAGAACGCAGGAAAGGAGAGGACCTGACAGCTATTGCTACCAGGTTTCACTGGACCTTAAGCTGGATCGTTCTGAAGGTGTGTGAGCTTTTAAGAGATCGTTGGAATTTAAATGAAGTTGCGCTTTCCGGAGGTGTATTTCAAAACAGCTTAATCTTAAAACAGGTGACTTATCTTTTGACCTCCTCAGGATTTGAGGTGCTCTGGCATAGCTTACTTCCTCCCAACGATGGAGGAATTTCCTTAGGGCAGGCGGTGGTAGCTTATCAGAGGATAAGAAGGGAAAAGATGTAATAAAGGAAGAGGGAATGTGTCTTGCAATTCCTTTAAAGTTAATTTCAAAAGAGGGAACTAAGGGTTGGGTTGAAGTAGGGGGTGCGAAAAGGGAGATAAGCCTTATTATCCTGCCTGAGGCAAAAGTTGGGGATTATGTCCTCGTCCATGCAGGCTTTGCCATAAGCAAGGTCGAAGAGAAAGAAGCTCAAGAGCTACTTGAACTTTTGTCCACCATAAAATAACAAATATGAGGTACGTTTCCGAATTCAGAGAGTATAAGCTGGTTGAGGGAATCACTCAAAGAATAGCTCGTATTGCCAGGAAATTGGCAAGAGAGATAAGGTTAATGGAGGTATGTGGGACTCATGCGATGGCCATTTTAAGATACGGGATAAAAGAACTTATCCCTCCCAATATAAAACTTCTGTCCGGTCCAGGGTGTCCGGTGTGTGTGACCCCTGATGAATACATAGATAAGGCCTGTGCGTATGCGCGCGAGGGTTTTTTGATAGCCACCTTTGGAGATATGATAAAAGTTCCCGGCTCCAAAGGAAGTTTGCTTGAAGAAAAGTCCAGAGGAAGAAAGATAAAGGTAGTCTACTCCGCGATGGATGCCCTTAAGCTGGCTAAATCCTCTCCTGAAGAAAAGGTCATTTTTTTAGGAATCGGTTTTGAGACAACAGCTCCTACTGTGGCAGCTTCAATATCTGTAGCTAAGGAGGAAGGGATTGCCAACTTTATGGTTCTGTGTGGACATAAGTTAATTCCTCCGGCAATGAAAGCTCTATTGGAAGACGGTGAGGCAAAAATAGATGGGTTTCTCTGTCCTGGTCATGTCAGCACCATCATCGGAAGCAAAGCCTATGAGTTTCTGGCCAGAGATTATGGGGTTCCCTGCGTGGTGACAGGCTTTGAACCCCTGGATATTCTTCAGGGAATAAATCTTCTGATCTCTCAAATTTACCAGGGCAGGGCGGAAGTAGAAAATGAGTACACAAGAGCTGTTAGTTCAGAGGGTAATCCTGCTGCCAGAGCTCTTTTAAAGAGAGTATTCAGGGTGAGTGATTCTCAATGGAGGGGAATGGGGACAATTAAAGACAGCGGCCTTAAGATAGCTGAAAGTTATTCTTCCTACGATGTTCAAACTCGCTACCCTATGGAAGTTAAATCATCCCGAAAAAAGAAGGGTTGTCGATGTGGCGAGGTATTGCGGGGTTTAATAGAACCTCCGGAATGCGCCCTGTTTAAAAATCCCTGTAGTCCTTCCAATCCCCTTGGTCCCTGTATGGTTTCCATAGAAGGTGCTTGCAATGTCTACTATCGGTTCGGATGTAAAGGGGTATAAAATTTGAGAGGATAACCCATTGAAAAAGGTAATCACCTTAGCCCATGGAAACGGAGGAAAGCTAACCCAGCAGCTTATAAGGGAGGTTTTTTTACCCTGCTTTGATAATCCCCTTCTTGCTCCTTTGACTGATTCTGCGGTGTTTGAGATCAACGAGACAAGGCTTGCCTTTACCACGGACTCTTACGTGATAAAACCTCTTTTTTTCCCTGGCGGAGATATAGGTAAGTTATCTGTATCTGGAACCATAAATGACCTTGCAGTGATGGGGGCCAAGCCCATCTTTATCTCCTGTGGATTAATCATAGAGGAAGGACTGTCCCTTTCAACCCTCAAAAAAATCATCCGCTCCGTTGAGAAGACAGCCAGAAAGGCAAAAGTTAGCGTTGTAACTGGCGACACGAAGGTGGTGGAAAAGGGTGGTGCCGACGGCATATTTATCAATACCAGTGGCATCGGAATTATTCCCCAAGGGATAAACTTAAGTCTTGAGCGCATTAAGGCTGGTGACTACATTCTAATAAACGGGACAGTTGGAGACCATTCTGTGGCTGTTCTTTCCGAGCGCGAAGAGCTGGGATTTGAAAAGTCCATAAGTAGCGACTGTGC
>QMPZ01000125.1 GCA_003648815.1 Candidatus Aerophobota bacterium
AAAAGAGTATCCTATGTGTGCAGAAAGCAGTGTTTAACCTCACCCTCCTTTGTTCCCCATCCTATACCAGGGTGCAAGTACCTTGCAAGGGAATGTGGCTACTCTACCCATATGTCCATCAGGACTCACCCTCGTCTGGTGTGTGAGATTCCAAGATCATCAAAGAGGTGGAAAAAGATCAGGAATCTTCGTTCAACCTCCGAGAGAACAAATGGTACAACTAAGGAAGCTGACCTGGATATTCTAGAATCACCACGTGTTTTTGGATTAACTGCAGCTTCCATTGAGGTAGCTTTAGCCTGCATCACCACTCTTTTGAAAAGGGTAATGAAGTTCATTGTGAGAGTAACCCTTAACCTCACTAACTACCTTAAAACCTGGGATAAATCCTACAGGAGAAAACTGGAAGGACCAAAAGTACCTGCCTGTATTCTCTCCCTCATCCAAAGAAGAAGAGCTCCTCCCTACTCATCTTCTTCCCTAATTTGGTGAATCTCCTCTTTTTATGCAGGGGTATTTCCTCGTTTTGTCAAAGAGCTATTTCTATGGGCATAATCCTCAGATATTATCTCTACCGCTCACTTAAACCATGCTATTCTCTTCTTAATTCTGTTTTCATTTACCCAATTTTGTCCATTTTTCGCCGAGAAAACTGAGTTCTTAAACCGCCTCTATACTCTTTGCTTCTTGATAGTTTGACCCTGGAATCAGAATTTTCCATTCTACTTCTAAGATCTTGGGCACAGAGAAGGAAAAATGCACTTTTCCTTACGGCTTTACCGCTGTCGAAAGGGAACATTTCTGAACCTATTTATTGAAAGGTTCTAAGTAAATTCTACTTCTTGGATGAGATCATCCAGATGTCTTCAGAGGAGCTGTCTCTTTTTGTAGCAAAAGCAGGAGAAAAGCTGCTCTTCCAATCCAGAGAGAATAACAGAGAAGGTTAAAAGGGTAGCACGTGAGTCCCATCGTCTAAGAGCGAACTTAGCCGACTCAGTTCAGTTCATTCTGGAGAAAGCCATGATCAACATCAGAACACTTAAATCTTTTCTTAAAGAGGTGAACAAGCACCAACATAAAAGAGCTCCCGTGTTCACAACCAGAAAGCTGGTAAGGCAAATCTAAAGCCCTGCTCTCAGAAAACCGGCCTATAGAAGTTAGCTCGTGCGTTCCAGTGTGCGTAGCTGCCTTTAACTTTATCTTCTGAGTCAAAGAGCAGAAGGTAATTTTTTTTCGAGCCAAAAATCTTTTTAAACAGAATTTTGGCTTTTTAAAGTGATATGTCTTGTCTCACTTGACATCTTACCACACGTCTAATTTTTGTGTTAGCATCATTCATTTTAACTTTCATTTGCATAGAATTTATTTGTCCTATCCAATAAATATATTTGCTTACTCCATAAGCTCGTATAACACCGAACCTCTAGCTTGTCGAGGTGGCCTAATATGGAGTAGGTAACATAGGGTTGGAACTACATCAATTAGTTTTATGTAACCTAAATCATCCTTTGGCCATTCAAAGCCCTTTTTTATCCCTGGTCCGCTGATCATAAAACAGCCGAGGATACTGGAAAGTTTAGTAGAGGTAGTCGGATATTGACACCCATGATTAGCGCTTAAGGGAGCAATTTCCACGCTTCCCTTTTCCACCTTACCCCAGGCAAAGCCACCGTTGTAACAAAAGATTATATCTCCAACCGTAGGTCCCCAGTATCCAATAACCTGAGCCTGCTCTTTAGTCAAGGCAAATGCTATAACTCTCTTATTAGAATTGGCTACTCTCCAATCAAGTAATTTATCTATAATTTCCTCCTGCAGTCTGATGAAGTCCTTTTCTTCAACGATACCTGTTTTCTCCCTGCCTTTCAAGTTAATGTTGAGTTGCAGACCCCCGAAAGGATAAACTTTAGACTTTGAGATATCCAGTCTTCCTTCTGAGTCCAACACAGCCAAATTATTTTCACATAAGAATTTAGTTATGTCACATATATATTTATTAGGTGAGTTACCGTGATCGGAGACAACCACGATATAGCTATTATCTCCAAAGTTATCCATAAATCCCTTCAATAACTTGTCACAAAGAATGAGAGTTTTTCTTAATTTTTCCAGAGCAAATTCACCTCTCTTCCTCTCGTAAGCAGGCGATTCAGGATCAGCTGCACTCAAAAAAGCATGAAGCGCTGAGTCTGGAAAGTGCCAGTGTAGATAATAAAGGTCCCATCCATATTTCTTATCAATATACTTTGCCGAGCGAATGAACCAATCCACCTGATAGTCTAACTCCTCAAACACCGTCTCCATATCCTCCTCGATTCTGTCTAAATCCCTGTATTTTCTTAGATGGCATCTATTGAAAAGTGCTGTATGCTCAAAGAAAGGGCCCACCTTCTCAATCAATTCCTTTGATAGAGAATCAGGATAAGTAAAATCTACGGCAGGATAGATCTCGGAACGGATAAGGCTAATTTTTCCATTTGATAAATCAAATTTGCGCAGCTTAAACCTCATACTGACTCGTTTAAGACCATCCACTGTGGGAATATCCGTTAAAATCCATTTACTCCATTGGCCTATCCTTAATTCAGCCAAAGGGTCTGAAGCATTCTTTTTCGAGGTGAGTATCACCTTCTCCGAACCATTTTTATCCTTATAAGCCAATAGATTAAATTTTAACTCAAATTTCACTTTTCCTGCTTTCTGTACCTTTGTCTCGGGCCCAATCTCGGCTCCGTCTTCGGTGGCACCGGCTAACTTCGCAGCAAGGGAACTGCTTATCTCAGAAAGTTCTCCTTCTCGCAATATCCATATCTCAGCTTCTTTCGCCTCAGTCAAGTTCCTTGAATCCAACCCCTTCCAATTAGTAGCCTCTGAAATCCTTATTCGTCTGTCGTTCTCAGTCATCGGCTCATCAGTAGTGTACTCACCACCTGGTAAAATCTGTAAGGTTGTCAATCCTTTATAAAGGGGAGCAATCACATATCCGCTCGAGATCCGGGGAGGATAAGAACCAGGATATTGAACTATCAAGCTCTTGAGATTAGATTTTTCCGCTACCTCCCAGATTGTCTCACAATTAATGGTTCTGGAGTCAAAAGTGGATAAAATTTGGCCGTTTTCCATACGTCTTGCCCAGTTTGATGCTCCAGTGGTCCCCGGATGAGCGCCAGTGCACAAAGCCGCCCAATTGGTAGGCGTATATGCAGGGAAAGAGGGTAATGCATCTCCATATGAGCCTTCCTCCATTAATCTTTTCATATTCGGAAGAATACCCTCATCAACAAAACGTCTAATAAGACGCATAGGAACAGAATCAATTCCTAACAAAATGACCTTTCTTTTCATAAAAACGACCTCCTTTATTCATTTTCTCTTTTTCCAAATTGCCTTATCCATTTCTTAATTCGTGAGAACCGTCCTCCCTTGCATGCTCATAATAATATACCTCGTTCTCTACAAAAAAGGGCTTTACCTTAAGCTCACATCATCTTCCATCTCCAAGATAGATCTTATAAGGGATGAACTCCTAATTTATGTTAAAAGTGTCCCCGCATACCTTCTGACCTTGAAGCAAAAATTAGCTACAGAAGATCAGATCTTAATCCCAATAATAAAAAGATTAAAGTCTTTGGTCATCAGGCAATGATAACCACACGAATTGAGATAAAGATTGGCCTTGAGCTTCCTATTGAATGTGTAACCCCCCTGTAGTAGACGAACTTGATAAATCATACCTCATCTCGGAGAGAGAAAAGTTTATCCGAAAGCACAAGCTCTTGCCTTATTCTGATATTGGCAATTGTGGTTTTGATAGCATATTTCAAAGAGATAAGAGAAATAGGATCTATCTCTATCATTGGCTACAACAAGAGAAACGAGAAAACTAGCGAGAAACCTCTTAAGGCTCGGGGCTACGGATGAGAAAGGAACTCCTTTTGCCCTCTGTGGCGCGCTCTGCAAATCCAATGGGTATGATGAGAGAAAAAGAGTATTCTTTGTCTGCGGGAAGTAGTGTTTGATTTCACCTTCATTTGTTCAAGATCCCACATCAGGCTGCAAAATACCTCGTAAGAGAGTGTGGTTACTTCACCCATATGTCCATTAAGGCTCGCCTTCATCTTGTGTGTGAGATTCCAAGATCACCAGATAGGTGGAAGATAATCAGGAACCTTTGCTCGGTTTCCGAGAGAACAAATGGTGCAACTGACAAAACTGATCTTGATATTTTGAGATTTCCTCGTATCTACAATTAACTGCAGCTTCCATTGAGGTTATCATGGCCTGCATAACTACTTTTTTAAAGAAGGTAACGAGGTTCATTATAAACTTATCCTTAACCTCATGAAACACCTTAAAACCTGGGATAAATCCTACAAGAGAGAGCTACAAGGTCCAAAGGTGCCTGCCTTTATTCCTTCCCTGATCAACAGGAAAAAGTCTCCTTCCTAAAAGCTTTTTCTCTTCCACAATTTGGTAAATCAATTCTCTTTTACGCAGGTCTTTTTTGTTTTGTCAAAGAGCCTTTTATATAAGCATAATCCTTAAATATTAGTTCCTCTGTATCTAACCCACCTTATTTTCTTCTCAATTTTTCTCCTATTTGCCAATTTTTTACCCGGTTTTCAGTGAGAAAATCTAGTTTTTAAATCAACTCTTTATTTATAAGGATTATGCCTATAATTTCTGTAAATTCATGAGGCTTTGAGAAAAGCCATCTTTCTTCCAAGACACAAGGAGAACAAAAACAAATTTTATCGAAAGGAGAATTCGATGATCAAGGACCAAAACTAATAATATCATAAAGTTGAACAAACCGCAAATAGCTTTTAAAATTTGGCTACAATGATACTGAACACTTTCCAAAGGAGAAGAAAAACAGAGCCTATTACTTCAAGAAAGTGAAAGAGGTCTGGACGCTAAGTGAGGAAGCGCTCTAAAATTAAGGGAGAAA
>QMPZ01000126.1 GCA_003648815.1 Candidatus Aerophobota bacterium
ATGATGTAAGCGATATAAGATATAACTGGATAAGGGATGATTTAAGGATAAAGGTGAGGATAAATGGTGTAGATAAAGATGTAGTACCATTTAAGAGTCCACGAAATCAAAGACCAAATTTATGTAGATGCTACTTCTTCGACATAGCAGGGGAAGCTAAGGTGAGTCAATGGAATGAAATAGAGCTAACTTTGCCTAAGATAAGACAGGGTTTAACTTTCAAGGGAATATATATTGATCTACCAGACCAGATACCATATATATTACCAGGACCTTGAACATTATAGGTAAGGAATCTTTTCGTCAGAGGTAGAAAGTAGGAAAAGTAAAAAATGATCCAGAAGTTAGGAGTGGGAATTGTTGGGTATGGATTTATTGGTAAAGTGCATACCTATGCGTATTTGAACCTACCCTTGTTTTATGATCCTCCTCCTGCCCGAATAAAGCTGGTGGGGGTGTGCACGGCTCACAAAGAGACCGCCGAGAAAGCAAGAAAGGAGGCAGGCTTTGAGTTTGCCACTACCGACTATAGGGAACTTTTAGTTAGGGATGATATTCACATCATTAATTGCTGTACCCCTAATTATCTTCATAGAAAGCTTTTAATAGATGCCTTAAAAGCGGGAAAGCACATCTATTGCGACAAGCCCTTAGCTCTAAACTTGAAGGAAGCTAAGGAAATACTTGAGGCAGCGAAGAAGAGCAAGGTAGTTCATCAGATGACCTTTGAGTATCGATTTATTCCTGCCATGATGAGGGCAAAACAGCTAATTGAAGAGGAATTTTTGGGGAGGGTTTTTCACTTTCGGGCATGTTATCTTCATTCTGGTTATATCGATCCTGAGCGCCCTATGAGCTGGCGATTGGATAGGGATAAAGCAGGCGGGGGAGCCTTATTTGATTTGGGCTCCCATGTCCTGGATCTTGTAAGATATCTTCTGGGAGAATGTAGGGCGGTTTTTGCCACTACCAGGACTTTCATTAAAGAGCGTCCTTTAAGCAGAGGCTCATCTAAGAAAGCTTCCGTGAAGGTAGATGACCTTGTCTTAATGCAGCTGGAGATGGAAAGCGGGGCTTTGGGAACAGTGGAAGCCTCTCGCCTGGCTACCGGCACGAACGATGAGCTAAGGATAGAGATTTATGGGGATAAGGGCGCAATTTACTTTAACCTTATGGACCCTAACTGGCTGTGGATTTATGATACAAGAGATGAGTCTGAACCCATAGGAGGAAGGCGTGGTTTCAAGAGGATTGAGACCGTTCAGCGATATCCAGAGCCGGCTGTCCTGCCAGGTCCTAAGTTTGCCATTGGCTGGATGAGATATCATATCGCCAGCCAGTATGAATTCATAAGGAGAATAGTCAGTGGTCAGAAGGGAAATCCTGACTTTTTCGATGGCTATGAGGTGCAGAAGATAACCGAAGCTGCTCTTCTTTCGGCAGCAAGAAAGGGGTGGGTGGACTTGTCAAAGCTGGAATAACTGTCAGTTTACCCCTTCATCTCGGCCCAGTTTTTTCCCACCTTGGTCTGGACCACCAAGGGGACGGACAGCTTCATGGCCTTCTCCATCTCCTCCTTTACGATTTTGCGGGTTTTGTCCACCTCTTTTTCGGGCACTTCAAACAAGAGCTCGTCGTGAATTTGAAGGATGATGTAAGCCCCTAAATTTTCCTCTTCAAACCTTCTGTGGAGATTGACCATAGCAAGCTTGATGAGGTCAGCTGCCCCTCCCTGTACAGGTGTGTTGATGGCCGTTCGCTCGGCAAACTCCCTTTCCTTTTTCTTGCTTGACAGGATTCCCGGAAGATACCTCTTCCTTCCCATAAGGGTAGTTACGTATTGCCTTTCCCTCGCCTCTTCTATGGTCTTTTCGATGTACTCCTTTACCCTGGGATATCGCTCAAAGTATCTTTTAATGTAATCCTCTGCATCTTTCTCAGAGATTCCCAAGTCCCTGGAAAGTCCATAGGGGCTTATCCCGTAGACGATGCCGAAGTTTACCACCTTCGCCTGACGCCTCATCTGGGGACTGACCTGCAGGGGAAGAACTCCAAATATTTCCGCTGCGGTCTGACGGTGAATGTCCTCACCCTTAAGAAAGGCGTCTTTTAAGTTAGGATCGCCTGAAAGATGGGCCAGGATTCTCAGCTCTATCTGTGAGTAGTCAGCAGAAAGAAGAAGGTATCCATCCTCGGCGATAAAAGCTTTTCTTAACCTTTTTCCCAGCTCATCCCTGATGGGGATGTTCTGAAGGTTCGGCCTGGAGGAGGATAGCCTTCCCGTGGCGGTGACGGTCTGGTTGAAGGAGGTGTGAATTCTTCCTGTCTTTGGATTGATCAGGTCGGGAAGAGGTCTTATGTAGGTGGACTCCAGCTTGGAGAGCTTTCGGTATTCCAGTATCTTTCTAACCGAAGGTCGGATTAGACTGAGAACCTCGAGTACCTCCTCATCTGTAGAATAGCCGGTTTTGGTCTTCTTGATAGGAGGAAGGTTTAATCTTCCAAAAAGAATTTCCCCTAATTGTTTAGATGAATTAAGGTTAAAGCTTTGGCCAACTTCCTCAAAAATTTCCTCCTCTAAACTCTTTCTCTTCTTCTCTATCTCCTTTAAAAAATCCTCTAAGACAGCCCTGTCCACCTTAACTCCCCTCTCCTGCATCCTGACCAGGACCTTGACCAGGGGCATTTCCACCTTCGAAAACAGGCTCCACAGATTCTCTTTTTTTAGCTCTTTTTCCAAAGCTCTTGAAAGCTTTCCGATGAGCCTGGCTCTTTCGGCAGGATGGCTTCTACCCTGTATGGAAACTCCTAAGTAATCCAGGGCCAGGTCCTCAAGAAAATATCTTGAGGCCAGGGGATTTAAAAGGTAGGCGGCTATCTCCGTATCAAATTCCAATCCGTCAAGATCAGCTCCTATTCTTTTGAGAGCAAGAGTAATTTCCTTTAAGTTATGTCCCGTCTTTTTGATTTGATGACTTTTAAAAATAGGAACAAGCTTTTCCATAATGAGCTCTTTTTTTATCCCTCCCTGCTCTAAGGGAAGATAATAGGAGGCTTCATCTTCAAAGCAGAAGGCCATCCCCTTTATTCTTTTATCTTTTTCTATCTCCAGGACGAATGGTTCCTCCTCAAGCCTCAAGATTAACTTCTGGAAATCCTCAGGGGAGGAAATCTCCTCATATTCAGGTCCTTGGGGAAAAATTTCGGGAAGGGAAAGGTTTAGCTCCTTTATAAGTCCCTTGAACTCCAGCTCCTTAAAGACGGAGAGAAGCACCTCTTTCTCAGGTTCTCTTACTTTGAGCTCGTCGAACTTTATCTTAAGGGGAACAGAGCTCATGATGGTGGCCAGTTCCTTGCTTAACCTTGCCTGCTGTTGATACTTACTTAAGATCTCCCTTTGTCTTGGAGGTACCTTATCCAGGTTCTTTAAAAGATTTTCCAAATCTTTGAACCTTTGAATTAATTTTTTTGCCGTGACGGGTCCAATTCCAGGCACACCCGGGATATTATCCGAGGCATCTCCTGCTAAGGCCAAAAAGTCCACCACTTGCGAGGGGGAAACTCCAAACTCTTCTTTTATTTTTTTCTCGTCGAAAAGCTGAGTATGGGTAATTCCCTTTTGAGGACGCAAAACGTATATAGAGGAAGAAACTATTTGAAAGATATCCTTGTCTCCGGTAAGAACTTCAACCCTTAAGCCCTTTTTTTCTCCTTCCTTTGCCAGGCTCGCCAGAAGATCGTCAGCTTCGTATTCCTCATCTTCGAGGATGGGAACTCCAAAGCCCTTAAGGATTTTTTTAACTAAGGGGATCTGGCTTGCAAGTTCTTCAGGCATTTTTGGTCGGGTTATCTTATATTCCTGCCATCTTTTGTGACGAAATGTCCTTCTGCCTTTATCAAAGGCACAGGCAAGATAATCGGGCCTTTCCTCCCGGAAAATTTTTATCAACATCCGGGTAAATCCATAAGCGGCTCCGGTGGGTGTTCCTTTGCTGTTGGTCAGGGGAGGCAGGGCATAAAAGGCCCGATAGAGCAAGGCATTACCATCGATGAGCACCAATTTTGCTTGTTTTTCCATTATATTTTCCCATTTATAAATTATCGATTTTCATTATAGCAGTTTTCGCTGTTTATGCAAAACACCTCATTTGCTGCGTGTCTTGACATTTTCTTTCCTAAAAGTTATAATAAACTGACAAAAAACTAAAAAATCACAATTTCTCTCCGCTTAGATTATGAAAACGAATACGAGGGGGGAAATACGGGAGTTCTATGAGCTGCTTGAGAGGCTGGATGAAAAATTAAGGGAAATTGCCTGCAGGATTGCAGCTTGTAGAGCGGATCAGGAGGATTTGCTTCAGGAGATGCGCATATATCTATGGGAGAGAAGAAAGGAACTTAAGGATAAGACGGACTCCTATATCCTGAGAGGTTGTTATTTTCGGGCCAAACATTACCTTAATCGAGGTAAAAGCATCGACAGCAGGAAGAGAGGAAATGTCGTCATAGTGAGCCTGGAAAATGTGAAGGATCTGGGCGGTAGCGATCAGGTTTATCTGAGCTTTGATGGGTTTTCAATGGTGGAAGAGGCAAGAAATATGTTGATAGGTGAAGAGATAAGGGAACGGATAAGAGGTCAGTTAAACTCGAAGCTAAGAGAAACTTTTGATCTTTTAACCCAGGGCTACAGTCCTTCTGAGATCGCCCGCAAGCTAAACCTGAGCTATGAGGCGGTAAGACTTCGGGTAAGGAGGATAAGACATTTGGCCAGGGTATATCTTGATTCATAGAAATTTATGGAGTTTCTCTGGATTATTCTTAAGGTTTTAAAAGGGGAGCAGCGAAGCGTTGAGGGGGGAAAGATTCCCCCCTCAAGTGTCGCTATCTTGAAAAATCGAGAAGGAGAGGTGAGAATGTTCCAATTTAACAATCCATTCAAG
>QMPZ01000127.1 GCA_003648815.1 Candidatus Aerophobota bacterium
AGGGGTGCTTCTTGAGGCTGTTGGGCTTAATGCTGAGGATATGATTCGTTATCCTCATGAGTTCTCGGGTGGCCAACGCCAGCGCATCGGGATAGCTCGAGCCTTAGCCCTCAACCCGAGATTCATAGTCTGTGATGAGCCAACATCAGCCCTGGATGTTTCCGTCCAAGGACAGATATTAAACCTATTGAAAAATCTTCAGAGACAATTTGGCTTGACTTACCTTTTCATCTCCCATAATTTAGCTGTGATCCAACATGTCTCTGACCGGGTGGCCATTATGTATCTTGGCCGGATAGTAGAGCTTGGAGAGGCAAATGAGCTTTATAAAAGCCCACTGCATCCATATACAGAAGTTCTCTTATCGGCTGTACCAGTGCCTGATCCTGACTATCAGGCAGAACGCATAATTTTAAAGGGTGAGGTTCCCTCCCCCCTTAATCCTCCCTCGGGATGTTATTTTCATCCTCGCTGTCGATACGCGGAGAAAATCTGTAGCAAGATACCTCCTTCCTTAAGAGAAGTCAGACCAGAACACTTTGTAGCCTGTCATTTAGCTGAGAAGCTTAATTTAAGGGGTATAGAGGCATAGCGAATGAAGCCAGTCTTAGATGCAAGACCAGAGAATAAAAGACCAATATCTAAAGAACTCGTAGAGCAAGCATTAGAGGAAGCAGAACAACTGAGAAGGAAAAAGCAGTATAAGGAAGGTATAGACCTACTAGTAAATGTGTTGGAGATGGGTATTTTAAAATCCAGGATATATTATCGCCTGGGAAATATCTATTATGATATGGGAAGGCTCGATTTAGCCGAGTATGCTTATAAGAAGGCTATAGAATTTGAGCCAGAGCATGTAAATGCTCACTATAATCTTTCAGTGCTCTACAAGAGGAAGGGAAACATAGATGCCTCAGCCAAGATGCTCCGTAAGGCGTATTTATTGGAACTGAAGCACCCCAGAAAGCACAAGGAGCTTTCTCCAGAGCAGAGGAAATGGGCACGAGCCATAGCCGCAAAGCAGGGAATGTTGCTCACAGGAATGGGTATGGGTATATTCGTTGTAATTTACCTGATATTGAGAATCATATTTAAATAAGGAGAGAACATTATGAATAGCTCAAAGTGGTATCTTAACAGCGTTTTCTATCAGATCTATCCCCAGAGCTTTCAGGACAGCAATGGCGATGGCATAGGGGACTTAGAGGGAATTATTTATAGGCTTGATTATCTTAAATCCCTGGGCATCGATGCTATATGGCTCAATCCCATATATCCATCCCCATTTAAGGATGCGGGTTATGATGTGGCCGATTATAAGAATATAGCTCCTCGCTACGGAGACCTGAATACCTTTGATCGCCTTATCAAAGAAGCACATAAAAGAGGTATCAAGGTTCTTATGGACCTGGTCTTCAATCACACCTCAAATGAGCATCCCTGGTTTAAACAGTCCCAAAAGATGGAGAGAAACCGCTATTCCAAATGGTATGTCTGGTGTTCCCCCTTTGAGCCCATAAACCTGGGTACCGGCTCCTGGGCGATGTGGGTCTCGGAGCGCTATGAGTCATATTATCATCAATTTACCTTTTATCAGCCTGATTTAAACTTTGGATTTCCGAATTTAGCCAGGGAAGACGGCAACAGCTATGATGATCCAGATTTAAAGGCTCTTAGGGAGGAGCTGAAGGGTGTTGTTCGGTTCTGGCTGGATCGAGGAGTAGATGGATTCAGGGCCGATGCCATGGAGGCTTTGGTCATAGAGGCGGGAAAGAAGGGAATTCATGGAAATACTGCTCGATTCTGGAGCGAGATAAGACAGGTCATCGACTCATATAAGGATAAGGCGTTCATCGCCGAGGGTTTCCACCATACTGAGGATATAGCAAGATGTAAGTTTAACGGATGCTTCTTCATCCCTCAGACCTGGAGGCTTTTGGCTCCTGATCCACCTCAGCGCAAGAGAGAGCCCTCCCCGGTAAAGTTCTTCAGCCCACAAGGTGGTGATTTAACGTGGTTTGTGGAGGAGTATCTCAAAGAATACAAAGAGGCGATAGAGCAGGATGCCATCATCAATATGATCAGTGGAAGCCATGATATGCCGAGGATGAGCTGGATTTGCCAAAAGGATGAGATAATAAAGGCTTACTTTGCCATGCTCTTAACCTATCCCACCGCTCCCTTTATATATTATGGAGATGAGATTGGAATGCAGTACTGGGTGAACCTTCCCAGCCGGGAGGGAGCTAGTTTTCGGACTGGCTCCCGCACCCCGATGCAGTGGAATGGGAAGAAAAACGCAGGATTTTCCTCTGCTGAGTCCTCAAGACTTTATTTCCCCGTAAATAAAGATTACCCAGTGAGAAACGTGGAAATCCAAGAAAGCTCACCCACCTCAATCCTCAACACGGTAAAAGGTCTAATTAAGCTGCGCAAGGAAAATCCCTCCTCGGGAGCGTTTGGCAATATTCGCCACCTTCATTTAAAAAAGGGAGATAAGAGCTACATATATTCTCGATATGGCCAAGGCGACGCCTTTCTTATCGCCTTGAATCCCTCCGATACATCCCGCAAGATAAGGCTAAAGCTAACCGGTGAGGAAGAGGAGTTTAAAGGGGCAAAGTATTTAGTGCCCGAGATTTCCTCTCAGAAGGTCCCAAAAATAGCTGTAGAGAAGGAAATCTCCCTTTGGCTTCCGTCAAACTTCTTCGCCGTTTATCGTATATCATAAACCTATAGGGAAAAATGGGTATATTTAAACATTTAGGGGGAAGTTATCACGAGATTTGATTAAATCCATTGGTTTTCAAAGCTTATAGTTTTTTTTATTTTCCCGAATTATTCATCCTGTAATTGTTTCAATTCCGGGAGATAAAATTCAACGGATTCATGCAGAACGTCATCTGAAAAATTCGTGTTCTCCCCAAAGAGATTATGTCCTATAATTTCTGTAAATTCATGAGGTAATGGTCAAGATGATCCTGAAACTTTACCTTAACTTGAAAAGGCTTAGATGAACGAACAGAATCTAAAATTAAGGGAGACAAGACATATCACCTCTTAGGTTGTGTAGTCTAAGGATCTTAGCTTCTCGTAGGGAGTAAGATATCTATTCCCTATGAGGGCGATGTAAGTTATATATGTTCTGCCACCATGAGGCTCTCTTTAAAAGGTCGTCTTCGTTCTTTATCGTGGAAATAGGATGTCTTTCTTAGGTGTATGAGGAAATCCTTAAGATTCTTTCTCTTCTCCTCATCTTTCGCCAGGTATACTGTATTAGGAGAAAGGATAGTCTTTTCGCGGCTCTCTAATGTTTCCCTTGGTCTTTCTTAGGGTTCACAAGATCACCTTTCTTATCAATATATCAGCTCCCTCTTTTGGCATCTTTGTATGATTGAAGCAGGAAAGGGGTAGCAAGAAGAGCGCTTCCTCACTTAGCGTCCAGACCTCTTTCACTTTCTTGAAGTAATAGGCTCTGTTTTTCTTCTTTGGAAAGTGTTCAGTATCATTGTAGCCAAATTTTTCAACCCCTTGACAAGTTAAAATTTTTTATTATAATGTTTGAGAAAAATCTCACAAATAGATAAAGATAGGACAAAAATGCGCATAGATAAAGACCATCAGAGCCAATATAGCCATCAACAATTTGTGAATAATCTCACAAAATAAGTAGGATATATCTCATTCATTTTTTTAACTAATTTTGTGAGATTATTCACAAATTGTTCCTCTATCTTAACCAGCTCATTAAGCAGGAAAAAATATATTTCGTGAGATAAATAACAAGGAGAAGACAATGGTTACCATTGCTACACATACCCTTAAGTGGGCGAGGAGTGTAATTAAAGAGGAAGAATATGAAAGATATATGAAACATGGTAAAGATTTCATAAATGATGAAGAGATATGGGAAAAGTTAACTGAGAATAAAAATCCTTCGCCTCAGAAAGTTAGAGCTATCCTTGATAAATCTCTTTCTTTGGAGACGTTGGAACCCGATGAGACAGCCACTTTGCTGAATGTGAAGGATAAGGATTTGTGGGATGAAATATTTGCGGTGGCAGGTCAGATAAAGAGAAAAGTTTATGACAATCGGATCGTAACCTTTGCTCCTTTATACTGTAGCAGTCTTTGTGTGAACAACTGTCTGTACTGTGCTTTTAGAAGGGATAACAGAGTAGAGAAAAGAAGGAGATTGACCCTCGAGGAAGTCAAAAGGGAGACAGAGGTTCTTGCAGGTAAAATCGGACATAAGCGTCTCATCGTTGTCTACGGAGAACATCCACTTTCAGATGTGGACTACATAGCAGATACGATAAGCACGATATACAGCGTTAAGGTGAAGACAAAGAAGGGCTACGGTCAGATACGAAGGGTTAACGTTAACGCAGCTCCTATGTCCATAGAGAAGCTTAAGAGATTGAAAGAGATTGGCATCGGAACATATCAGGTCTTTCAGGAAACTTATCATCATCGAACTTATAAGAGGGTTCATCCGGAGGGAACAATAAAATCAAATTACCAGTGGAGGCTTTATTCTCTTCATAGGGCTCTGGAGGCGGGCGTGGATGATATCGCCATTGGTGCCTTGTTTGGCCTGTACGATTGGAGGTTTGAGGTGATGGGGCTTTTGTATCATGCAAGGGACCTGGAGGAACGCTTTGGTATAGGTCCACACACCATTTCCTTTCCTCGCTTAGAGCCAGCAGCAAACACACCTTTTGTCCAGGAGGCAAAATACAAGGTTTCCGACGAGGACTTTAAGAAGCTGATTGCTGTAATCAGAGTCTCTGTTCCTTATACAGGTCTAATCCTTACTGCCAGAGAACCGGCACATATCAGAAAAGAGGTCATTCCCTTAGGGATAACTCAGACAGACGCCTCCACGAAAATTGGCATCGGCGCCTATAGCGAG
>QMPZ01000128.1 GCA_003648815.1 Candidatus Aerophobota bacterium
AAGTTTTACCACCACGTTGTGAGCCTCTACCTTACCGCTGGAGTTTTTCGAGATGAAGTAGTTCAACATCTTTTCTTTCCATCTTTCAAGGGAGCTTTGCCATCTTCTTAATGCTGGCCATCTTCTGTAGGCTCTCATCTCCTCCAATACACCCTCAAGTATCCTTTCAGCTTCACTGCGATTTGCTGCCTTGTAAAGGAACCTTAAAGGCTCCTTTTTTTCTGTGAGTGGGAAGAACTCTATGGGAGTTGATGATACAAGCTATGCTATCAAAGGGCCATCTTCTTTCTTCTAAATTCTTTGGGGTTGGGTACCCATTTCAACATAAATCTTGTCCTTTTTCCACCCATGCCTTTAAAAGCCGCCTGATCTGCCATTCTTTTCTGGTGCAGGATACATTTCATTTTCTTGCCACAATTTTTATCATACATCCGAAAATGATATTGAGAACTGTGAATCAGGGAAACAGGATACCTTGGGGGGTAAAATATAAGAGCATCACCAGGCCGGTCAGGAAGACCAGGATAAATAAGAGATGAGTATTGAAACTAAAGCGCTCAATGTTTTTGAAGAGAAGGCAAGCTTTTTCAATCATTGCCACAACCTCCGTGTAGAATCTATCAACGCTTACCTTCCGAAATTGAGATCCGGTCCTTTGCCAGAGTGGACTTTCCTCGATAAAGAAAAGCTTCGTTCTAATACCTAAGTAGTAAATTAACCCTCCCAAAATTAAGGGATATAAGGCTGATAAAGGATTTACCTGATCAAATTTAACAGCTGAGGAAAAGATAGAAATCTCAGCTATCGCTGGCAAGATCACCTTCGAGAGAATCAAGTCCGGGAAAAGCCCCAGGAAAATGCTAAATCCTGCCAGAAAAAGCATGGGCAAAAGCATCGACCAGCTTACCTCCTTTACCCTTGTCAGTCCTTGAGGAAGGGCTCCCGAGAAGGTAAACAGGTAAAACTTCAGGTAAGAGGCAAATGTGCCGGAAGCTGTCAGGAGAAAAACTATCTTCAAGCAGAAAAACTTCTCCACAGATCGGGAAAGAAGCGTCTTGCTGATAAAACCGCTAAAAATGGGAACCCCTGAGATGGCCAGACAGCCGATCAAGCAAACGATACCCGTAATGGGCATCCTCTTTCTCAGGCCGCCTAAATCGGAAAGATTTCTCATCCTCGTTGAACGAATGACCGCACCCGCACAAAGAAACAAAAGTCCCTTAAAAAGGCCGTGATTTATGGAATGATACAGTGCACCGGCTAAGCTCAGGTTCGTTCCAACCCCAATTCCCAAAAGAACATAGCCCATCTGACTGATACTGGAGTAAGCCAGGAGCCTTTTTGCATCATCCTGCAATAAGGCAAGGACCGCTCCGGCAAGCATGGAGATGGCGGCAAACCCGATCAGTGAGTACGAGACGGCTAAGCGAGATAAACTACCTGTAGAAAAGAGAAAGCGCATGATTCCGTAAAGACCAATTTTGATGGTTACTCCTGAAAGAAGAGCGCTGATCGGCGAAGGAGCAGCCGGATGAGCATCCGGAAGCCAGGTATGCAGGGGCATGATACCTGCCTTGATAAAGCAGCCAGCTATGAAGAGAACATAGATTAAACGGATAAGACCTGACCTTCCAGATACCTCAAGCTCCCCTAAGGCAGAAAATTTGTAGCTTCCGAGCTGACGATGAATGAGGATTATGGCCAGAAATATCGAGGCAGCGCCCAGAAAAGTCATTATGATGTACTTGGAACCCGCCCTAAATGCCGCCCTTGTCCTTGAGTGAATGATCAAAAGATAAGCGATGAAGCTGCTAATCTCGAAAAAGATGTAGAAGCTTAAAAGATCCGCGCTCGTAAAGGTCACCGACAGGCTTAAAAGAAACAGAATCAACAAAGGGTAATACCTGATCCTGTCCTCTTTAACGTACCTGATTGAGTAGATGAGGACGCAGGCTCCCAGAATAACGGTTAGCGATAAAAATATAGTGCTCAGAGCATCCAGGCGAATATACATACCAAAGGGGTGTAGCCAGAAGGCAAGATAATGCTCCAAGATCATTTCCTTTTCCTTAAGGGAATATCAATGCCACCGCCTCTCTTATAAGATATAGTCCTTGAGATGGCAAAAGACCAAACACAAGAGAGCCACCTAACAAGGTGCCCAAACACGTATATTTTATCCAGGGAATAGATGAACTTTGTCTTTTTTCTGTCTGGCACATCTTGGCCACGCTGAAGAGATTCTGGACCACTTTCAGGTAATATACCGCCGCCACTATCCCGAAAATGAGTATCAGTGCCGCCACTATGAGGTTTCCCCTCTCTACAGCTGCCCTGCAGATCAGCCACTTGCTTATAAAGCCATTTAAGGGAGGAACCCCGATGATGGCCAATGCTCCCATTAAAAAGGAAAACCTGGGGAAAAATGGAACTATACCATTTCCCTTAAGCTCCCTTATCCTTCTTTTTCCGGTGGACTCAATGATCATCCCCGCAGAAAAGAAAAGAGACCCTTTAATTAAGGCGTGATTAAACAGGTGATATAGCGAGCCCTCCATACCCAGCTTTGTCCCTAAGCCGATTCCGATGAGGATGAGGCCGACCTGATTAATGCTCGAGTAAGCCAGCATACGTTTAAGGTCCTCCTGCACCAGCGCCAGGCATCCCCCAAAGACCATACTGATAAGTCCCCAGTAAAGTATCAGTCCCTCAAGGCTGACCTCGGTCCTGAAGAGAGTGAGAAACAACCTGATGAAGATGTAGATACCAATTTTTAACACCGCTCCTGACAAAAGAACACTTATTGGCGTGGGCGCGAGGGAATGCGCCTCCGGAACCCAGACATACATAGGGAAGAGTCCGGACTTTATCCCCAGGGAAACCAAAAAAAGAGCACCAACCAGAAGAATAGCTAACGGCTGAGTCCGCCAGATTACTGGTATCTCCCTTGCTAAAGCGTCCATGTCAAATGTTCCGGCCAGGGCATAAATGATGCCAACACCTAAGAGAAATAGAGCCGTGGCCAGGCTACCCAGGAAAAGGTAAAGCAAGCTCGCCCTCAGTGAGGCTGGCTGAGGGGAGACGACCAAGATATAAGCGGATATGGACAGAATTTCCCAGAAGACATAAAGATTGAAGAGGTCCCTGGTGAAGACCACCCCGTTCATGCCTGCGTAAAGAATCAAGACCAGGGAAAAATACTTGCCCTTATGGTCCTCCAGCGAGTAAATAACCGACAATAGCACCAGAAGCCCAAAGATCAGCGACAAGAGGTAACTTAAACCATCGACTAAGAGATTTATGCCCAAGGGTGCAGGCCAGTTTCCCAGGCTATAGGCTATCTTTTCTCCGGCAAGGATTCGTGGGCCAAGGCAAAGGGTAAGGACAAAGGAAACTCCAACGCTCAAAAGTGCTAAATGGCCGCAGAACCTGTTAAGTTTGGTTAAGCTGAGGAGAGAGATGAAGAAGGCAAAGCATAAAGGTAGGGCAACTATCAAAATGGGGAAATTACTCATCCCCCTCTCCCGTCAGTATTTTCACATCCAGACTACTGTATCTTCTATAAATCCGAACAATCAAGGATAGAGCCAGAGCGGTGATGCACACGCCAATGACGATGGTGGTCAACATCAAGGCCTGCGGCAAGGGATCAACCACATCGGTTATCCCCTTCTCCATTATCGGCGCGGTAAGTCCCTTCTCATATCCCAGGCTGATAAAAAACAGGACAATGCCACTGGTAAGGATGTTTAGTCCCATTACCTTCTTGATCAGATTCTTCTTTGCTATTAGCCCGTAAAGTCCTATCAAGAAAAGAGTTAAGGCTATCTTATCTGACACTCTACTCTCCCTGAGCCCTTCTATCAAACTTCATCAATGCATAAAATATCAGAGAAATTCCAGCACCTACCTTTGTCCCGATGAAAAGGTTCAAAAGGAGCACTAAGCCAGCGCTGGGTACCATACCAACCCTACCTATAGGTAAGAAATTTCCCAAAAAGTGCTTGCCCAGGATAATACCCAAAAATCCAATGCCGACAAAGGTCAAAACCCCGATAGCCTCGAGAATGGCCAGTTGTGAGTTTTTAAACTTTTTCTCCACTCTCTCCGGCCCCTCTGACAGATAGAGCAGGATCAAGGATGATCCTAAAACCACTCCTCCCTGGAATCCCCCTCCGGGAGAGATATGACCATAAATGATCAGATAAAAGGCAAACAAAACCAGAACCGGAAAAAGCTTTCTGGCCACATTTCTAACTATTTTCGTCTCTTGTCTTCTCATAGCTTAAAAGATACATTACCCCGAGCACGGCGACGAACAAAACTGTAGCTTCCCCTAAGGTGTCATAGGCTCGATAGTTAAGATAAATGGCGGTAACCAGGTTTATCGCCCCGGTATCCTTCACCCCCCGGGCAATGTAATAATCGGACACTTTTCTTCTGTGATATTCCTTCCCAAAATCCATACCTACAAACATCGCCACAGCTAAGACTACCAAAAGAAGGAGCACTAAAATATATCTTATAACGCTTTTTAAACTCATCTTCCCCTTTCAGTCTTGTAAATGGCGACCACAAAGAGCGCTGTGCTCACTCCGGTACCCACAGCTGCCTCAGCTAAGGCGACATCCGGTGCCTGAAGGCAATAAAAGCTTACCGCAAGAGCTAAGCTAAAGCCAGCTAAAATGATCACCGCGTTCAGCAGATCTTTTATCTCCAATGCCACGATAGCCAGGATGATCAAGGTGATTAAAAATATTTCTAACATTGGTTTTCCTTAAAATCTACCTTTTCTTTTTTCGAAAATTGTCCAGAGGCTTTCGCCAGGGTTCAACTCCAGATTCATAAGCCGCCTGGGCGATGATGTGTGAGGCCACCGGAGTGGTGATCAGGACAAATACTAAGATGAAG
>QMPZ01000129.1 GCA_003648815.1 Candidatus Aerophobota bacterium
GATCTTCTCCTTTGCCTTGTAAAGGGAACTCAGCCCTAACTGCTCAAAAGGAAGGTCAAGAGAACGATACTTGAGGGGGGATGTCTCCCCCCTCAACGCTTCGCTGCTCCCCCCTTTATTAGATTCCTGTACCTTAAGAGAACGATGCTTGAGGGGGGATGCATTTCCCCTCGCCTCCTCTATATAATCAAGCTTTGCCAGATGCTGCTCCTTAGCAGTCTTTGGGAAAAGTTTCGGTGATTTTTCCGTAGTCCCCGAAAAAGAGGTTTCAGGAAAACGCTTATTTGACCCTTTCATCTTGAAATTCGTCCTGCTTTTTCCTTCATTTGTTAATCTCATTTTGTCGGTTATAAATTGCTGTATGGACTTTTTTGCCTGTAGTCCAGTGGATTCCGTTAAAATGCAAAAGCTATGGGAAGGAGCTTGTCCTTGTAGAAGGTTAAATAAGGCCTTTGCCAGAAAGCTCTGAAAGTTTACTTTCCCTTTTTTCTTCTCCTCCTTTATTAGCTTTCTGCCAACCTGCTCTTTTTTATTTAAAGCTTCCAGTAAGGGAAAAGAGAAACTTTTTTGTCCGGCTTTCATTTTATTCTACTTCCTCCAGGATTTGCTTTACTACATCTTTACCTATCTTTTCTGAAAGCTGTGCTGCCCGGGTATCCTCCATTGCTCCTAATATCTTGCTGGCTTCTCGTTCCTCCATTTGGGACAGGATGGAGATGGCCAGATCCTCGTTCAGCTTCTCTATGATGGGGGCGGCTTCCTCCGGTCTCATTTGTCCGTATACGCTGGCCAGCCAGCTTATTCTTTCGCTCTGTCTTGTCCTTTCCTGTCTTATGAGCTCCTCTAATTTGTTCTTTAAGGCGAGGAGCTTTTCTCCTTCCTTCTTTAATTCCTCTTTTTGAGCGGAAAGACGGCTTTCGAGCTTTCTCAATTCTTCCTCCCTTGCTCTAAGTTCTTCTCTTTGCTTCTGGATCTCCTTTAAAGCGAGGAGGATTTCTTCTTGCTGGCTGCTTTCCTCTTTATCAGAGGAAGCGGAGGAGGAAAGAGGTAGCCTTTCCATCCATATTCTGGGTATTTCCCTAAAATAAAGGGACTTATCTCCGGCAAGCATACCCTTTCCAAGCAGCATCAATCCTACCAGCAAGATAAATAACCCAAAGACTGCCGCTGATCTCTTTAATATACGCAAAGACCACCTCAACTTCGCTTTTGAGCGTTAAATTTGGCAATAGCGCTCTCGTCGATAAGACCTTGCTCTTCCCTTTCCATGAGGCTGACAAATTCCAGCCATCTTTTTTTCTTGAGTCTTTCCACAACCATCTTCTCCTTCGAGGCGAACCTCAGCTCCTTCTTCTTTTCCTCCATCATTGCAAAAAGCTTTTCCATCTTCACCTGTTCCTTTTCTATTCTTTGCAGTAGCTCCTCAAGATAAGATTGATATAGCAGAATATAGGAAATATTTCCCTCCTCTCTTCTCTTTTTCAGCTCTGCCTGACACTTTTCCTCCTCCTCTTTAAGCTGCTCGAGCAATTTCTTTTCCTTCTCCCATCTTCTCACCAACTCAGCTAACTCTCTCTTTATCCTTTTTTCCTTTCGCTTTCTGTATTTTAAGAGAAATTCAAGGGGAAAGCTGAACTTCTTCATCGTTCAATATTTCACTTAAACATCCTTATCAGACGCTCGACCGCCTCCGAGTAGGGAGTATATTCATCCAGGTCCTGCCTTAGATAATCATTTACCTTATCGATCATAGCCAGGGCGTAATCAATTTTGGGATTACTTCCCTTAACATAAGCTCCGATGTTGATTAAGTCCTCAGCCTCCTCATAGATGGACAGCACCTCTCTTAGCTTATGGGCGGCCTCTTTATGTTCTGGAGCTACGAGGTCTACCATCAGCCTGCTTATGCTGCGAAGGATGTCAATAGCCGGGTAATGATTTCTGCTGGCCAAATTGCGAGAAAGCACGATGTGACCATCCAGAATGGAGCGCGCGGCATCTGAGATGGGCTCGTTTATATCGTCTGCCTCCACCAACACTGCATAGAAGGCGGTGATGCTTCCCTTCGCAAAGCAGCCTGCTCGTTCCAACAGTCGAGGTAGAAGTGCGTACACGGAAGGAGGATACGCTTTGGTCCCCGGGGGTTCACCGATGGCCAGACCTATCTCCCTTTGTGCCATGGCAAAACGAGTCAGTGAGTCCATTATCAGCAGGACGTCCAGACCCTGATCCCTGAAGTACTCAGCGATGGTGGTGGCGATGAACGCTCCTTTTACCCTTAATAAGGCTGGTTGGTCTGAGGTAACCGCCACCACTACTGATCTCCTGAGTCCTTCCTCCCCCAGGCTCTTTTTGAGGAAGTCTTGCACTTCCCTTCCCCTTTCTCCGATAAGGGCGATGACGTTCACGTCGGCCTGGGAATGCTTGGCCATCCTTCCCAAAAGAGAGCTCTTCCCCACCCCGCTTCCAGCAAATATTCCCATTCGCTGTCCCTTGCCGCAGGTGAGGAGGCCATCTATGGCCCTTATTCCCACAGATAACGGCTGACGAATCCTTCGGCGACTTAAAGGAGAGGGAGGACAGGTATATATAGGGCGTTCTTCCTTTGTCCATAAAGGTCCTTTTCCATCGATGGGCTGGCCTAACCCATCCACCACCCTCCCTAAGAGCTTTTCTCCTACCCTTATTATGAGGGGATGCCCGGTGGCCACTGTGGTAGCTCCTGTCCTTATCCCCTGTATCTCCTCTATGGGCATAAGTAGAATCTTGTTATCCTTAAAGCCCACCACTTCAGCTCGAATGCTTTTTCCATCCTGGGAATACAGCTGACATATCTCTCCTATGGAGGCAGTTGGCCCTAAGGATTCTATCACCGAGCCTACTGCCTGGGTTACCCTTCCCTCAGCCTTAATGGGCTTCACCTTCTCTATGGTCTCAAGGTAAGAAGATAAGTTATTCACCTTCGATCTCCATCAAAACTTTCTCTATCTCACTTATCTGTTGATCAATTCGGGCATCTATGATCTCCTTTTCCGTCTTTACGATGCATCCTCCTCGCTGGATGCTTTTGTCTTCCTCTATCTGGATGCTATCCTGGCTAATTTCCGGCGGCAGGATTTCCTGCTTTTTTTCCTTAACCTTCTTCCAATCCAGGGGATTAACCTTAATTACAATTTTTCGGGCATCAGCTATCTGTTTGAGGGCATCCCTCGCCACCCTTATGATAATTTCCGGATCTATTTCAGTTTCCTTTTTGATCACCTTCCTGGCGATTGTCATAACCATCTTCAGTACTTCCTTCTCGTTTTCCATAACCATCTTTTGTCTTTCAAGTTCTATCTGCTCGACTGCCCTCTTTAACATCTCTGTAGCTGCTTTAAGTTCCTTTTCCTCTTCGGCACGCCTTCTTTCAGAAAGATTTTGTAGGTAAAGGTTTTTCTTTGTCTCCCCTTGCAAGTTTGAATGAGTGCAAGCCTCTTTTCTTTGAAAGTTCAACGGATGAGAGGTTTTCTTGCTGGACATAGAAGTTAAGCGAACACTTTTTAGTGGTGCGGAAAATTCAATTTTAAACAATTATCTCCTCCTCCTTTCCTCCTCTGCCGGTAATTATTACCTCTCCTTTCTCCTCCAACCTTCTAATCACCTCCACGATCTTCTGCTGCGCAGCTTCCACGTCGCGCAATCTTACCGGACCCATAAACTCTATATCCTCTTTAATCGTCTGCACAGCTCTGGAGGACATATTTTTGAAGAACTTTTCTCTTATCTCACTGCTTGCTCCCTTGAGGGCTAAGGCAAGGTCCTTGGTATCTATTTCCCTTAGGGCTCGCTGCAAGGAGCGGTCTTCCACTAAGGATATGTCCTCGAAGACGAACATCAGCTTCTTGATCTCCTCCGTCAATGAGGGATTTTGCTTTTCCAGGTTCTCCAGGATTTCCTTTTCGATGGATCTGTTCACGTGATTCAGGATCTCGGCCGCGGTCTTGACCCCACCTACCGCTGGAGATTTCATCTCCTTGAATCTTGCCGAGAAAAGGTTTTTCTTCAATATGTTTTCGATTTGTTTGATTACCTCAGGGGAAATTTGTCCAATGCTGACAATTCTGTTTATTATTTCCACTCTTTTTCCCTCAGGAAAAGAGGAGAGAACGGTCGCTGCTTGCTCGGGATTCAGATGAGAGAGAATAAGAGCAATGGTCTGGGGATGCTCCGACTTGATGAGGTCAAATAGCTGCTGTGGCTTGATGTCCTTGAGGATGTTAAAGGGAGAACTTTCAGAGACACCTCGCAGACGGTTTATAATCTCCATGGCCTTATGGTCTCCTAAAGCTCGTCTTAAGGTTTGTCTGGCATATCTCTCGCCTCCCTGACTGATATACTGCGTGGTTAAGCTCATTCGATAGAATTCTTCGCATACCCTTCTGCTGAGCTCTGGAGGGATGTCATCCCATCTGGCTATCTCCTCAGTTAGCACTTCTATTTCATTCTCTTGCAAATTTTTAAGGACTGAGGCTGCCTTATCCGAGCCTAAGGAAATCAAGAGAATGGCTGCCTTTTGTCTTCCCGTAAGGTTTTCAAAGTCTACTTCCATTTCCTCCCTCCTTGAGCCATATTCTGATTATCCGTGCTGCTTCCTCGGGGCTCTTGTCCACAAGCTGGTGGATCTGTTTTCTTATTAGTTCCTCCTCGGCAAAAGCTGCTTGCCTTTTCTCCCTCATTATCTCTTCCTCAGGGGAAACTGTCTCCTCTTCTGTTTCTCTTCTTTCGGATATTCCCTTAATCAAGGACCTTGCAAGCAAAAAGAGGATCAATAGACTCACCCCGATTAAGAGGTATTTTACCAGATACCTTAAAAGTTCCTGTCTGGCCAATCTTTCCATGGA
>QMPZ01000130.1 GCA_003648815.1 Candidatus Aerophobota bacterium
CAGAACCGACCTGAATTAAAGTCTTATCCAGCTCAGGAACGCTTTCCCTTATTACTTCCTCCACCTTCTTTGCTACCTTCTCGGTTATCCTCCATTTGGTGCCTGTGGGTGTCTCCACACTTATGTTGATCACTCCCTGATCCGTCTGGGGGATAAACTCGCTTCCTATGCGGGGTAGAAGAAGTAAAGTAGCCCCCAAGATGGATACCGAACCAAGGATAACTACCTTTTTGTGAGCAAGAGCCCAATCAAGGATAAATCCATAGCGGCTTTCCATATACTCGTTCAGCTTTCGGGAAAATCTTCTTCTCTTCTTTCTTTCAAGGGTTTTCGCTGACAAATATTTGGAGGAGAGCATGGGGATTAAAGTTAAGGCCACCAGAAGGGAGGCGGACAGGGAAAATATGACCGTGTAAGCGATGTGCTTGAAGAGGATGCCCACTATTCCGCTGACAAAAAGTAAGGAGATGAAGACGACCAAAGTGGTCAGGGTGGATGCAGTGACGGCCATACCCATCTCATTGCTTCCCATAACAGCTGCTCTCTGTGCTGGCTCTCCCCTTTGTCGGTGGCGAAAGATATTCTCCAGAATTACGATGGCATTGTCCACCATCATTCCCACCCCTATGGCCAGACCTCCCAGGGTCATTATATTTAAGGTAAGGCCGGCAAGCCTCAAGAGAATAAAGGCTACCAAAACGGAAACGGGTATGGCGAAGGAGATGATTAAGGTGCTGGGAAGGTTTGCCAAAAAGAGAAACACAACCACCATAGCTATTGCCGCCCCCTGAATAGCGGTCTGCTGAAGGTTTGAAATGGAATCCCTGATATATTCGGAGGTGTCTATAATCGTGTCTATTTCGACGCTCGGGGGCAAGAGCTTCCCTATTGAGGAAAGCCGCTGGCGAACTCCCTCTGATACCCTCACCGTGTTGGCACCGGATTCCTTGAAAACGGAAAGGATGACAGCTTCTCTTCCGTTGACCAACACCTCACCCCTTTTCTCCTTAAAGGAGTCCCTCACCTCAGCCACATCCTTTAGGTAGACAGGTCCGCCTCTACCACAGATCACCACGTTTTTTATCTGCTCAACGCTCCTGAACTCCCCCATACCCCTGATCAAGAGCTCCTGGTCCTCAGTCTCCATATATCCGGCGGGAAGGTTGATGTTCTCCGCTCGTAGTATCCTGACAAGTTGCCCTATGGACAGACCTACGGACTCCAGCTTATCGCGGTCGACCAAGACCTGAATTTCCCTTTCCCTGCCGCCTGATACGCTCACAGATGCTACCCCTTCTATCTGTTCCAGCTCGTACTTTACCCTGTCCTCGGCTAAGCGACGAAGTCTCTCTAAGGGAAGGTTGCCGGAAAGACTCAATATCTCAACAGGCATTAAAGAAGGGTCAAATTTAAAGACCAGAGGCTTTTCCGCCTCATCGGGCAGCATCCTCTCGGCAAGAGCAATCTTTTCTCGAACGTCATTAGCTGCCGCATCCATATCGGTACCCCAGGTAAAATTTATAAGGACCAAGGATCTGCCCTCATACGAGATGGAGCTAACCTCCTTTATGTTGTTCACCGTGGAGACCATCCTCTCTATTGGCTCGGTGACCATTCTCTCCACTTCTTCAGGAGCTGCCCCCTCATAGTCGGTTATTACCGCCATCGCTGGATAGGAAATATCCGGCAGAAGGTCTATAGGGATCTGGCGCAACGAGAATATCCCTATGACTATGATGGCGGCAAAGACCATAAAAGTGGTAATGGGCCTTTTGACGGATATACTGGAAAGACTCATCCTTGCTCCTTGTCCTTTCGCCACAGCTTAATTCTGGGAAACATTCCTGGCTTGACAAGATGGTCCGGATTGGGAATTACAATCTGCAGCTCTATCTTCCTGCTCAAAGGGTCCACCACCGGACTTACGTTAATCTCCTTTATCTTAAAGGTCTTGTTTAGATAGCTTCCCTCCTCTAAGGTTACCAGTTGAGCTGCTTTTACCTTCTCAAGGTCTTCATAGCTTACATGAGTTACGAGCTTTACCGTATCTATATCGACGATGGTAAAGAGGACCTGACCAGGACCAACTAAGTTGCCCTCGTCCACAAAACACTTGCTAACCACTCCATTGAAGGGAGCCTTTATCGTGCAATCCTCAAGCCGGATCCTGGCCAGCTCCAAAGCAGCCTCAGCCTGATCAACTTGAGCTTTTGCCAGCTCTAAATCCTTCTCATAGTTTCTGTCTTCATAGGATTTCTTGGCCAGCCTTAAGTTAGAATAAGCGTTCTGCCATTGGGCCTTCGTGCTCTCGACCTTCGCCTGCCAGCTTTTTGCCTCCTTCATAGCCTCAAGGGCCTTAAGCCTTGCCTGAGCTTGTTCTACCTGAGCTTCCACTACCCTCATATCCTCCTCGGTAGCTCCTTGCCTGACCAGCTCCAAATTAGCCTTAGCTGATCGAAGCTGCGCTTGAGCTACCTTAAACTGAAGCTGTGCCTTGTCGAATTGCTGGTCGGAAATGGCCCCTTTCTCATAGTTGTCCCTTGCACGTTTCAGGTCCTTCTCTGCATTCTGAAAGCTTGCCAAAGCCTGCTCATAAGCTGCCTCAGCCCGCTCTATCTCCTCTTTCCTCGCCCCTTTTCTCACCTTCTCGAGCTGCGCCTGAGCCATCTTCAAGGAGGCCTTTGCCTGTTCGAGGTTGCTGATGAACTCCACATAAGCGGTGGACTTGGTCAGGTTTAGCTGAGCCTCAGCGGCAGCGAAGGCTGCCTGTGCCTGGTGGAGATTAGCCTCTGCTTGCATCTTAAGGATAGAGCTTGCCTTCTCATAACTTGCCTTAGCGGAAAGAAGAGCTGCCTCGGCCTGCTTTACGCCTAAAAGGTATTCCCTCTCATCTATCCTCGCTATGACCTCTCCCTCCTTCACCTCGTCCCCCAACTTTACCCTTACCTCCTTTAAAGTCCCGTTGACCTTGGGAATTACATTCACCGTCCTTTGAGGAAATACATCGGCGGTCAGGGAAAGTTCGGTCAGGTTCTCCTTTTCCTGACAAAGAGAAGATCCCCCAACAGCAAGCAAAATCATGGTCATTAAAGTGATAGCAAAACTTAGCTTACGATACATCATGACCTCCTTTCAGCTGTTACTTCATCGCCCTTTCTAACTTTGCCTTAGCGACATTGTAATCATATAAAGCCTTAACGTAATTGGTCCTCGCCCTCGTCAGGGCAAGCTGCGCATCCAGGACTTCCAGGTTGGTAGCTGTGCCGTTTGCATATCTGCTTTCAGCAATGGAAAGAGCTTCCTGTGCTTGCTCGACATTTTTCCTCTGGGCATAGATGACCTCCTCAAGAGCTTTCATCTCCCAGAAATTCCTCTTCACCTCCAAGATGATTCCTTCCTCCAGTTGCTGCAGAGAAAGCTCTACCTGAGCGAGCTGAGATTTCCTTCGAGCAATTCTTGCCTTACCTACCCCCCCATCAAAAAGGGAAAGGGATAAGACTATGTTGATGTTCCACTCACTTCCCCACTCATCCCTTCCCTCAAAGGGATTTTCGTATTGATAATTTCCCACCAGGCTCATTGAGGGAAGATTCCAGATCCTGGCCAGGGAAAGGGATACCTCTGAAGCCTCCCTCTGGAGCCTTAAGCTTTTAAGTTCGCTTCTTTCCCTCAAGGCTCTATCTATGGCCTCTTCTAAGGAAATATCCACCGGCTCGAAGGAAAGCTCTCCTTCAATCTTTGTCGAGTCTAAGGTGATGCAGAGAAGATTGGCTAACCTCTCCTTTGCCAGACGCAGGCTATTCTCAGCCCTTATCAGGTCCGGCTTGAGGTTGGCCACCTCCACCTGACTTCTCAAAAGGTCAAACCTTGAGACCGCTCCCGTGCGAAACAGCTCCTCCACCACCTTAAGATGCCTTTCAGCCTGCTTTAAGGCCTGTCTTGTTACCTTGAGCACATCCTGAGCTAAGATGACGGAATAAAAGGCCTCCTTAACCTGAAAGATGACCTCATTCTGACAGCTCACCAAATCTTCCTTCACCTTCTGGCAGTTCAACTCCGCCTGCCTGCAGGTCAAGCCTAAGCGTCCGCTGGTATAGAGGGGCTGGGTAAAGGTGAGCTTTGAAAGGTAACTGTCCTGTTTTCCCATCTCAATCTCAAGTCCTCCAGGGGGGCCGGGAAGAGAGAGGCTGGGAACCTCGCTCAGATGGGTATAGGTAACATCAAGACCTAAATTGGGAAAATACCCTCCCTTAGCTATTCTCAACGCCTGTTCGGCCTCTTTTACCTTCTCCTTTGCGATGAGTATCTCTTTGTTGTTAGATAGGGCCATCTTTATGGCTTCCTCAAGGGTGAGAGCTTTTCCTTGAGCCTGACCTAAAAAGGAGAGAAAGATGACCAAACTTAAAAACATCACTCTTCTTTTATCAAAAAAGTTCCTCATCATCTCATCCTTTCTTTATGGCTGACTGTTCAGTCATTAATTATATACAAGGAAAGCAATAAGTCAATATGTGTGAAGTGTAAAGTGTGAAGAGTGAAGAGTGTGAAGAGTGAAGAGTGAAGGGTTATGTGTGAAGGGTGAGGGGTGAGGGGTTATGTGTCTGGCGAGGCGGTGGCCAAAGCCTTCATCTACCCTCAGAAAAAGGATTTTCATCGCTTGACATCTACATCGGAGATGATGTGAAGGGTGAAGAGTGAAGGGTGAAGGGTGAAGAGTTGAAATCTTGACATCTACATCGGAGATGATATGTTTATTATGTTAACCAAGCTACGGAAGGCAAATATGAATAGAATAGTAAAAGGAG
>QMPZ01000131.1 GCA_003648815.1 Candidatus Aerophobota bacterium
CAGTATCTTTTCCCTTCCCGCAAAGGCACATACAAGTAGAATAAGGGAAGACCTGGGCATATGAAAATTGGTAAGAAGCGCATCAACCACCTTGAACCTGTATCCCGGATAGATGAACAGGCTCGTCCATCCCTCTCCCTGCCTTAATGTGCCTGAAGGCTCAGCCTGCGTCTCTAAGGCTCGGGTTGTGGTAGTTCCCACGGCCACCACCCTAAAGCCGCTTTTTTTCGCTTCATTGATGGCCAGAGCAGCTTCCCCGCTCACCTTGAAGTATTCCTCAGCGATCTTGTTATCCTGTATCCTCTCCTTATCTAAGGGTTTGAAGCTGGCCCATCCGGTGTGAAGGGTAATCTCGACTACCTTTATTCCCTTCTCCTTCATCTTCTCCAAAAGGGAAGGGGTAAAGTGAAGCCCCGCCGTAGGTGCAGCCACCGCCCCTTTTTCCTTGGCATAGACGGTCTGATAGCTCTCCTCATCTTCAGATGTAGGCCCTCCTCTTCTTTTAATATAAGGGGGCAGGGGGAGTCTGCCCACCTGAGCTATGACCTCCTCCACATTGCCTGAAACACTGAACCTCACTATACCCCTTGCTCCTTCTTCCCTCCTCACAACGGTTGCCAGAAGAGAGGACCCGGGGAAAAAAATCTGAGCACCTTCTCGAATTCTCTTAGCCGGCTTCAAGAGACACTCCCAATCCTCATCCCCCCTTTTTCTTAAGAGAAAGAGCTCCGCCTTTCCTCCGGTTTTCTTTTTCCTTCCCATCAGCCTTGCCGGAATCACCCTGGTGTTGTTCAGGACCACCACATCCCCTTCTCGCAAGAACTCCAGTATCTGGTAAAATTTTCTGTGCTCTATCCTTCCCTCTTTTTTGTGGAGGACCAAAAGACGACAGCTGTCCCTGGGAAAGACGGGCTTCTGGGCAATAAGCTGTCTGGGCAGATGATAATCGAAATCCTCAAGCTTCATCCTTCTCGCTTTTTATGGGTAATTTTGCCACAAAAGCTCATATTTGTCAATTTAAGGAATTGACATTTCCTTGTGCATTTGCTATCTTTCTTTAGTAAGAAATTATCATTACCAGGGAGAAAGCAATGGCGAGAATAACTAAGATTGTAAACTTCTCTCTAACACCGGAGATATATGAACAAGTGAATAAGTTAGCCAAGCAAAGGCAGATATCAAGAAGTCAGGTTTTGCGAGAAGCATTAAAACAGTACTTTGCCTCTGAGAGAAGATGGCAACAGATAAGAAAGTGGGGGGAGGAAACCGCAAAAAGGTTAAAGATTAAAAACGAAGATGATGTAGAGAGAACAATTGATGAATATCGGAAAGAAAAATCCAGTAAAAGTAGTAGTTGATACAAATGTTTATATCTCTGCCATCCTATTCGGAGGAAATCCAGAGAAAATTAGAAGACTATCCAAGGAGGGAAGAGTAGAACTTCTCATCTCAGAGGCAATCATTGCTGAAGTGGCAGAGGTGCTAAGGAGAAAGTTTAATTGGGAAAATTGGCAAATCTCCCAGACAATCGATGAGATAAGAGAAATTGCTACCTTAGTCATTCCTCGCCAGACTCTTTTTATAATTAAAAAAGACGACAATGATAACCGGATCCTCGAGTGTGCTGTAGAGGGCAAGGCTCAATATATTGTCTCCGGAGATAAACATCATCTCCTGCCTTTAAAGGAATACCAAGGAATAAGAATTTTAACTCCAGCTCAGTTTTTAGAAGCTATATCCCTTGAACCTGACTAATAAATCCTCATAAATACCACCCATTAAAGACACTTCAGCCACCATACCAAGGATCAAATATTTTTGCGAAATTTTGACAAAATTTATAAACTTGTTAATAATATAATACGAAAATTAGATACACGAGGCAAAAAGAATGGCAAAAGTAGCGAAGGTAAGTCTTGTCGATGTCCTGCTCAGGGAAAAGTTCATCACAGAAGAGGACCTGGAAAAAGTCAAAGAGTATCAAAAGAAAAATGGAGCAAGCTTTGCCAATGCTGTGGTTAAGTTAGGGCTGGTCACCGAAGAGCAAGTGGTAATAGGACTGGCAGAACAGTTGGGCATCCCCCACGTGAAACTCTCCAACTATCAGCTGGACCCTGAGGTAATGGACTTGCTTCCGGAGAAAGTAATTCGAGAAAACAAAGTAGTTCCCCTGTCCAGATCCGGCAATACCCTCACCGTGGCTATGGCCAATCCCCTGGACGTCCTGTTAATTGATAACCTTAAGGCGCTCACCGGCTGTAAGATTCAGACCGTGGTCTCCACGCTCTCTGAGATAGAACAGGCCATCGCCGACTATTATTCAGCCGGGATGGTCAAGGACCTTGAGAAACTCATCGAAAAATCCACCGGGGATGACGGGCAGTTAAGAACATCCCAGGATGAGACCCAGGTCGATCTCACCGAGGCGATAAGAGAGGCTGAGGAGGCGCCCATCATCAGGATGGTCAACCTCATCCTTTCGCGAGCGATAAGGGAAAGAGCCAGCGATGTCCACATTGAACCGTTTGAGAAGAAGCTTCAGGTTCGCTTCCGGATAGATGGAGTACTGTATCCCATCACCTCCTTTCCCAAAAGGGTACAGAATGCAATCGTCTCGCGCATAAAGATACTTTCCGACCTGGACATCGCCGAGCACAGGCTTCCTCAGGACGGAAGGTTCAGGATAAAGGCCTATAACAGGGACGTGGACTTTCGCGTCTCCACCATTCCCACCAGATTTGGGGAGAAGGTGGTGCTACGTCTCTTAGACAAGGCTCAACTTATGGGACTGACCATCGATAAACTTGGCCTGGAGGAAAACGTCCTGGAAAAGTTCAAAAGGGCCATTCAGCAACCCTACGGAATGATTGTCCTGACCGGTCCCACAAGTTGTGGAAAGTCCACCTCCCTTTATGCAGCCATAAAGGCCATCAATACCCCCGAGAAGAACATCCTCACCATTGAGGACCCGGTGGAATATGAGATGGAGGGAGTCAATCAGGTACAGGTTCACGAGGAGATTGGGCTCACCTTCTCCCGTGCCCTGCGCTCATTTCTCCGTCAGGACCCGGACATTATCATGTTAGGAGAAATGAGGGATTCGGAGACAGCAGATATAGGAATTAAGGCCGCTTTAACCGGACATCTCCTCTTCACCACCCTTCACACCAATAACGCGCCCGGAGCCATAACCAGACTCCTCAATATGGGCGTAGAGCCCTTTCTCGTCGCCGGCTCTCTTCTCTTCGTAGGTGCACAGAGACTGATGCGCAGGGTTTGCAAAAAATGCGCCGTTCCCTACAAGCCCTCTCCAAAGCTCTTAGAAGAGCTGGGAATACAGGACAGGGTAGATGACGATATAATCTTCTACAAGGCAAGAGGCTGTGCCCACTGCAATAATACCGGATACAGGGGGAGGATGGCAGTGATGGAGGCCTTAGAGGTGGATGATGAGATCCGGGAACTAATCATCCAAAGGGCTTCTGAAACGGAGATAAGAAAAGTTGCCCTCGCCAACGGGATGGTCCCATTAAGGGAGAATGCCCTGACCAAGGTCATACGCGGAGAAAGCACCCTGGAAGAGCTGGCCAGAATAGCAGGAACAATGTAGGTAAAGGAAAGAAAAAAATGGCTGCCTACAGTTACCTCGCCTTAGATGCAGAGGGAAGAAGGGTAAGAGGAGTAATAGAGGCAGACAGCGAAAGCGAGGCGGTAGCTCAATTAAGACCCCAGGGCCTAATGGTCATCTCCATAAGGGAGAGCAGGATAGCTGCCTCAGGGAAAAATAAAAAGGGCTCTCAGCTTACCATCTTTCAGCCCCGGATAAAGGGAAAGGACGTGATTGTCCTTTCTCGTCAGTTTGCCACGCTCATCAACGCCGGTGTCCCCTTAGCCCAGGCCTTAAGCATCTTGATTGAGCAGACCCAAAACACCTCCTTGAAGAAAGTGATTGAGGAGGTGAGAAGGGACGTAGAGGGAGGAATGCCCTTATCCAGTGCCCTGGCTAAACATCCCAAAATATTTTCCCGGCTTTATTGCGATATGGTAAGGGCTGGAGAGGTGGGGGGAGTGCTCGATGTAATTCTCACCCGCCTGGCCAACTACTTAGAATCCACGGAGAACATGAACCAGCGGATGAAGTCAGCGATGCGCTATCCGCTATTTGTCCTGTTTATGGCGGGTGGACTTGTCTCTGCTCTTCTCTTCTTCATCCTCCCCAAGATGAAGGAACTGTTTGCCGAAACCCTCCACGCAAATCTACCCGGTCTTACTCAGTTTATGCTGGATTTATCCAACTTTGCCAGGCAAAAGTACTATTTCGTCATTATCTTCATCATCGCCCTGGCTGTTGGCTACCATTTCTTCAAAAACTCAAACAGGGGAAGCTACCTTCTGGACAAGATGAAGTTGAAGATTCCTGTGCTGGGAAAGCTTTATCATCGAATTTCCCTTTCCCGGTTTTCCCGGACGCTGGCCACCTTATCAAACAGCGGTGTGCCCATCTTAGAATCCCTTGAGATAACGGGAAAGACAGCCGGAAACAAGCTCATTGAAAAAGCAGTGGAGGAAGCTCGAATCTCTCTCAAGGAGGGCGAGACCATCGCCACACCCTTAAGCAGGTATGAGGTGTTTCCTCCCATGATGGTGAGCATGATTTCAGTGGGCGAGGAGACAGGAGCCTTAGATGAGATGCTCAACAAGGTCGCCGACTTCTATGACCGGGAAGTGGAGACGATGGTGGACTCCTTAACCAGCCTGATTGAGCCCCTTTTGATAGTTTTCCTGGGAGCGACG
>QMPZ01000132.1 GCA_003648815.1 Candidatus Aerophobota bacterium
ATGATGGGAAGGGAAAGACTTAGGGGGAAAAAGAGAAGGCGCTCCAACGGACAGGTAGAAGGTCACAACGTGGTGGTAAAACTTCTTAAAGAAGTAAGCTTTGGCATGAAAGACCCAGACCTTTATGCAAAGAAGATAATGCTGGGGGCCTACCTCATGAGGTTTTCAGCACAGGTTTTGACATGGAACCTACAGGTTTTGACAAAGTATTTATTTTTATTAAGCTAATACGGGAACATGAAGAGTGATGAGTGAAGTGTAAAGAGTTAAAATAAGGGGAAAGCGGCGAAGCGTTGAGGAGGAAACATGATATATGTACACTGCTCTTGCCTTTTTGTCTGAATTAGGCTATAGTATGAACAAAAGAAGGGGTTGCCGGAGTGGCGGAATGGCAGACGCGCTGGACTCAAAATCCAGTGGGGCTTACCCCCCGTGTGGGTTCAACCCCCACCTCCGGCACCAAAGACAAAAATTTAATTTTGCAAAGAAAAATGTGGGCAATAGGTATTCTTATTCCCTTTCTGATAGGTCTTTGGGTGGCCATGGACGCGAGGAAAAGGGGATACAGTCCTCTTAAAGCCTTTGGATGGTTTTTAGGGGTCTGGCTCCTTCTCATCGTTTTCCTGCCCCTTTATCTTATTTTAAGATCAAGATCAGCTGGCAAAGCGAGTCCTGGAAAGGATACTTATGTCTGTCCCTATTGTGGCAGACTTTATAAGGGAAAGGTCTTGTTTTGTCCTTATTGTGGGCAGAGGTTAGAGCAGGATGACTCTTTGTAAGTGGAATTTTAGGGGTAAGGAAGATGAGATACAGCTTTTCGGGTAAGATAGATGAAGAAAAAATTGAACCTTGGATTCATCATACTATCAGCTTCCCTTTTAATAGGGATTCTATCTCGGATGCGGGCCGCTACGATTTTGGAGAATTTCCTTCTGGCTGCCATCGAGCCGGATACGCTAAAGCTGGTGGGAAGTATCCTGCTCATTTACCTTCTGGGAAATCTCTTAAGTGAGGGAGGAAACCTGAGGAATATCAATTCCTCCTTGGAGGCCTTCATTAAGGACAGGCGAGTTACCCTGATCCTTCCCTCCGCTCTAATAGGTCTTCTGCCGGTAGTCGCAGGAGCGATGATCTCGGCTCCTATTGTGGAGGACTCCGGAAACAAGATGGGGTTGAGCGGGGAGGATAAGACATTTCTTAATTACTGGTTTCGTCATATCTGGGAGTATACCTGGCCGCTTTATCCGGGGCTTATTCTGGCCAGCACAATATTTTCCGTCCCCCTATATAGAATTGTGCTCTCTCAACTACCCCTCACCCTATCCGCCATTGCCGCTGGCTGCATTTTCGGTCTGATGAGGCTTCCCTGTGCATCATCCCCGAAGAGGGAAAAAGGGAAAGCTATAAAGGGAATCTATGGTTTTCTCCTCAACGCGTGGCCCATTCTGGCCATCATCCTCTTTGTCTTAGTGCTTAAGATAGAGCTAATCTTATCCCTGCTGATAATCGTGCTTCTTGTTATCGCAACGACAAGGCTGAAAAGAGAAAAATTCCTCTTTATCCTCAAAAAAAGCCTGTCCTGGAGGGTGTGTCTTCTGGTGGTCTCGGTAATGATTTTTAAAAGAGTTCTTGAGGTATCGGGCATTCTGTCGGTGCTTTCCGAGCTCTTCAACAGGATGGGAGTCTCTCCCCTCTTTCCTTTGTTCTTCCTTCCCCTTCTTGTAGGTCTTCTCACCGGGGTTACCCAGGCCTTTGTGGGGATTAGCTTTCCTTTGCTTTCTCCCTTTATTGGAATGAGCGATCCCAACCTGACTTACGCGATGCTGGCCTATGCGGGTGGATTTACCGGGGTTCTCCTTTCTCCCTTTCATTTATGCCTTGTCGTGACCAGGGAATATTTTAAGGCAGATCTTGGCCAACTTTACAGGAGGCTGATAATGCCCATCAGCTTTGTCGTCTCGGTGGCCTTTATCGTCGTGTTCCTCAAGACCTTCTTTGGGGGATGAAAGGAAAAGGCAAGTTATGAGAAAAAGCCAGTTAGTCTGGGGTCTTGTCTTCACAGGGATAGGTGTTTTACTTTTGCTTTTTAACTACGGGGTCATTTCCTGGAGGGTGATTAAGGATCTGTGGAAGCTATGGCCACTGATCTTCGTAGCCATAGGTGTTGGAATAATGCTTTCTGCCAGGAGGGAGAAAAAGATAGAAAAGGAGGAAGAATGAGGCTTACCAACACGGATTTCATCCCGGGATATGAAATAAAAGAAGCTCTGGGATTGGTGCTGGGAAGCACGGTAAGGGCAAGACACCTCGGAAGGGACATTATGGCAGGTCTTAAGAACATCGTGGGAGGAGAACTTCAGGAGTACACGGATCTATTGACCGATGCCAGAAAAGAAGCGCTGAATAGGATGGTAAAGGAGGCAAAAAAACTTGGGGCTGATGCGGTGATAAACGTGAGGTTTATGACCACCCAGACGATGGGAGGAGCGGCTGAGCTTCTGGCCTATGGAACAGCGGTCAAAATAGCTAAAAAGTAACCGCTTTGATATCATTTTTTTCTCGCTGCCCCTGGTTCCCTTAGTGCTGTCCCTATCCAGGTGCAGGTCACTGTGAGCAGGATGGCGGCAAGGACAAAGATTGCCCTCAGGCTTATAAATGAGGCTATCATTCCCCCCACAATTGGTCCGGTTGCCCTTCCTATGGAGGAGGCGCTGGCCGAAATTCCGTATATCTTTCCCCGATCTTTTGAAGAGACCAGAAGACCAATTATCGCATTTGCCGTAGGCGTTATGCCGCCGATGAAAAAGCCAAGGCCAACTCTTAACAGGAAAAGTTGAAAGATATCTTTCACAAACGCCTGGGGAAGGTAAAACATCGCCGCGCCCATTACGGTTACGAGGAGCACTTTTTTGTAGCCAAATCTTGTGCTTATTCCTCCAATAATCAGTGAAGAGATGGCGCTCATCATTCCCGTGATGGCGAGCATACCTCCTGTAATGGAAGCTACGTGACGGCTCTCCTTAGCTAAAAATTGAACGAAAAGGGGAAATATGGGACCAACCATCCTCTGAGAAAATCGCATGAGGAAAAAGAAAAGCACCATGATTAAGATCTGCTGGGAGGAAAAGATCATCCATAGATCTTTCCCCAAGCCTTTACCTGCGGTCTCCTCCATAGGCAGGGGCTGGAATCCCTCCCTCACCCAAAAAAGGACGATTAGGCCAGCTACAAGGAAGAGCGTTGCGGCCACATAAAAGGAGTGCCGGTAGCCGATAAAGTCGGCAAGTACACCTCCGATGAGAGGTCCAACGGAGGAGCCAGAGAAGACCGCCATCTGTATAAGACCTAAGCTGAGCCCGAGTCTTTCACGAGGAGTCGTCGTGGAGACCAGGGCTGTGGAGGCGGCCACCGTCCCGGTAAGAGCTCCCTGCACAATGCGTAGAGCCAGAAGATGATGTACGCTGGTGGCAAAACCCATCAAAGTTGCGATCACCGCTCCCCCAAACATAGCTCGCTCAACCATAATCTTTCGGCCGTATCTGTCGGCTAAGGAGCCCCAGATGGGGGAAAATACAGCTAAGGTCAAGCCGGGAATTCCACCCAATATTCCTGCCCATCTTGCGAGCTGAGCTTTATCGGTGACTCCTAACTCCTGTATGTAGAAAGGAATGAAAGGAAAGACAAGATTAAAGCCAATTATGGCGGTTAGCTGAGCTACCCATGCTGCATAGAGGTTTCTTTTCCAAAGCTGCATAAGGACGTGTACCTTAGTATTCTATCTTATCTTCCGGAAGATACGGAGCCTTGATGAAGAGTACCTTTACCACTTCATCCGTGTCGTTCACGATATCGTGTTTTTCCATCGGTTCCACTCTAAAGGCATCTCCTTCCATTGCTTGATACTCTACGTCATTTACCACCATCTTAGGAGAGCCCTGGATGAAGTAAAAGGTCTCCTCCACCTTTCTGTGTCCATGAGCACCCATCTTTTGGCCGGGCTTGAGCAGAAGAACTCCCCAGTCAATCCTTGGTCCACGGAAAAGATATTTTATTCCCCAGTCTCCCCCGCGATAGCTGCGCTCCTTTTCGTTAACCTTCTGCATTTCAAACCTCCATAATTTTTAATCCTCTAAATATCTTTGAGTTAGTTTGTCTCCTTTCTCTCCTTTGCCAGAATCGTTCCTCCTTCCTCAAGAAGCTC
Organism: Candidatus Aerophobota bacterium; assembly: GCA_003648815.1. GTDB lineage: Bacteria > Aerophobota > Aerophobia > Aerophobales > B47-G16 > B47-G16. The sequence goes on from QMPZ01000132.1 coordinate 4,202, forward strand.
ATAGTCTATCTGATTGAGTAAGGCCTTCTGTGCTCTCTTGCTTAAAGCGTCGAAGGAGGTGAGGAAATATGGCTGGCTCTGCCTGGACCGTCCAATCTTCAATAGCCCAAAGTGGGCTCCTGTCACCAGAACCCCTATTTTTCCTTCCTTGTCTTTCGCCAGTCTTGCCCAGGCAGGAACCTTAGTTGCCTTTTGATTAAGGATTCCCTGCACAGTTGAAACCCGATATCTATGCCAGCACCCTATACTATCCATAAGACGTAGGCTCTTGATCGGCACCACCCTTCCTCCTGTTTGAAGGTCTGAAAATCCGAGCGGTCTCCACTTAACCGCAGGCTTTTTTTCCCTTTCCTTCCTCCACCTGGCAAGATCGGACTTTTTAAGTTTCCATCTTCCCCTCTCTTTAAAGGAGGGGACTGTCCCTTTTTTTATATATCGGTAGATGGTGGAAGGGGAAATAAGCAGGTATCTTGAGGCTTCCCTCACGGTGAAGACCTTGTCGGCTGTGTTTTCTCTTTTCATAGCCAGGATGTCTCTCACCCGGAAAAAAGTGAG
>QMPZ01000133.1 GCA_003648815.1 Candidatus Aerophobota bacterium
GCGATGAGGGAATTGAAGTTTTTCTCGGATTGGTTATCAGGCGGGGAAATCCCGTTCCTCAAGTCGTGGAAGAGATTCAGAGAAAGCTGATAAGAGAAATAGAGGAGACCTTTGGCATTTCCGTGAAAAAGGTCGATGTCCAGATAAAGGGAATTGAATCTCCTAAGTGAGGGAGAAAGGAGGTTAACATGCAGACCTATCAGAAGGTCTTATGGGCAGCGGGAATATGCGCCTTAGCTTTTCTTTCCTTGATGGGATTTCTTATCGTCATGGGATTATTTCCTAAGGTCCTCATTTTCGGAATGCTTACCACCGTTGACCAGGTGCTCAGGATAAGGTTAGCTTCGGCAGCTATATTCATCTTTCTGTTCGGCTTAAGTCTTTACCTTCCCTTTTCAATGCAGAGAGGAGCTGGAAAAAGCGTTATCTATTTGAAGAATCCATTGGGAGCAATAGAGATCTCCCAAAGGGCAATTTGTGAGTTCATTGAGCGGGTAGGAAAGCAGGTGGAGGGAGTCGAGGATATCAAGGCGGCGATAAAGTCCGATGAGGAGGGAGTGGATGCGTTCTTAACTTTATCTGCTAAGGCTGAAGGAGAGGTTCCAAGGCTCATAGACGAGCTTCAGACGGTGATAAAGAACTACCTTGCTCATACCTTAGGAATTGAAAATGTACGGGAGATAAAGGTGAAAGTAACCAAACTTCTTTAAAGTGTGGCTGAGCCTCTTTTAGAAGAATGTTTCAATGTTTTCCCAAGTTAGGTTAAAATGGATATGTTAAGTTCAATTTTAAAGTTAAACATTATCTTTTTTCTCCTCCTTGCATTTGTCGCCAATCCCGCCATAGCTCAATTTAACCATCCCGAACTTCACTGGAGAGTGCTGGAAACTCCTCATTTTCTCGTTCATTATCACCAGAAGGAGGAGGTCTTCGCACAAAAGGTGGCCAATGCCGCCGAAGAGGTCTATCCCGCCATAACCTCTGATCTTGGATACGAACCCAAGGAAAAAACTTTCATCATCATCAAAAACTATGATGATGCCACCGGTGGTTATACCTCCACCTTAACCGGTAAGATATTCATTCAAGCTCAATCGGATCCTACCTTCACCAGCGGGGATCTGTCCTGGGCCAGAGAGGTCATCGCCCACGAGTTCACCCACCTCGTCACCTTCGCCGCCATCGAGGAGTCCCTTTTTCCCTTAAGACGGGGGATGGCAAATCTAATCCTGCCTATGTGGTTCCTGGAAGGCTTGGCTGAGTACGAGGGCGAAAGATGGCACTCCCTGAAGGAGATGGTGGTGAGCGATGAGGCTCGAGAAAATAAGGTCATGTCAGAGGGGGAGCTGGGGGCATTTTACTTTTTCGAAGAATGGGGAAGAATATCCGGCTACTATCAGTCAGAAAGTTTCGTTCGTTACATCATCAACACTTACGGAAAGGACAAGATAGCCAGGATCTTAACCTGCCTTCGCACTCAACCTCTTTTTCAGCTGGTCGGTGAAATCAGCCTTACCACAGGGGAGATGAGCCTCTATCCCCTTCCTCGCTTTATAAGCTTTGATAAAGCTTTGCTGGATGCCATCGGTAAAGATTCCTCCACCCTTTACGCTGAGTGGCGCAGCTGGATAACGGATAAATACAAGGAAGAGAAAGCTTTCCAGGATTCCTTGTTTACCCCGGAAAGACTTTTGACCTCTCAGGGAAGGAAAAACCGTCATCCCGTTTTCTCTCCCTCAGGGGATAAGGTTGCCTTTGCCTCCAATCGAGGATATGAATACTCCCTGTTTGACCTTTATTTAATGGACCTTAAAAGTGGCAGGGAAAGAAGGCTCGACAGGCAAATCAATCCGTTTATCTGTTTTTCTCCGGATGGGAAAAAAATTATCTATTCCAAGACAAGCTTTCACCCCACCAAAAGGGCCTTTTTAAGCGACCTTTATTCGGTGGATATTAAGAGCGGACGCCGAAAAAGACTTAGCTCTGGTCTGAGGGCATCGGAGCCTTCCATCTCTCCCGACGGAGAAAAGATAGTCTTTGTGAGGAAAGAGGGAGGAAACTCCAACCTCTTTTTGTTAGACCTGAGAAAAGGTGAGATTTCTCCTTTAACCGAGGATCATGATGGATTAACTCAGAACTTTTCCCCTTCCTTTTCCCCTGATGGAAAGATGGTGGTTTTTGCCTCCTTCAGGAAAGGACAGAGGGATATTTATCTACTCAGACTACAGGACAGAAGCATCTTTCCCCTCACCTTTGACCGGGCTGATGACCGCTGTCCTGTCTTTTCTCCTACGGGAAGAGAAGTCTATTTCATCTCTGATCGAGAAAAGGGTGCGTTTAACCTGTATTCAATTGACCTTAAGACAGCTCAGATGAAAAGATATACCGAAGTAAGTGGTGGAGTGTTCGAGCCGAGCATATCCCCGGATGGAGAAAAGCTCCTCATCTCGGTATATAAAGGAGGTAGGTTCTCCCTTTACCTTCTGCCTTTCAAGGACCTCGAAGGAAAGATAGTTTCTCCCGAGGCCAGGGAAAAAAGGAAGCTCATCGCCGAGTACGGCCAAGAGGAAAGGATAAGTTATCCTTCCCTTTCTTATCGACCTCGCCTTAAAGTGCACTATATCCTTCCCTGGTTTTCCCTCAAAGATGACTCCTCTTACTTTTCCCTGCAAAGCTATGCCTCCGATGTCCTGGAAAAGCACTCCTTAAGTTTTTATGCCTTCTTTGGTAAAGAAGCTCAGTATGAGCTCTTTTATGTGAACCGAAGCTTTGAGCCCACCATCTGGCTCGACCTTTACAGCTCCCCTAAGCTAAACGGCCAAGAAATCGGTATCAGCTACCCGTTAAATGACAAGAATGCTGTTGGAGTAAGCTTTGCTACCAGAGACGATGCTTCTTCCTTCAGCCAACCTCTCAGGGTAAGCACCCTCAGAGCAGTCTGGCAATACGCCGACATGGTTCCCACCTGCGATTCCGACCTCAATCCCCGGGGAATGAGAACTTCCTTAAGGACAGAGTATTCAGGAAGGGATATAGGTAGCGAGCTGGAATATATCCTCTACAGTGGAGAGTTCAGGGGCTACAAGTACCTGGGTAAAAAAAACAACCTGGCCCTGCGTATCCTGGCCGGGAGGGTGGAAAACAGAGAAGGCACAGCCGAAGAGCTTAGACTCTGCTTAGGAGGCGTAAATACCTTAAGGGGATATCCGGAAGAATACGTAGAAGGAGAAAACTTTCTTCTTTCCTCATTGGAATATAGGTTTCTTTTGGCCAAAAGAATAGGAGGCTCTCCCTCCCTTTACATAGACAGGCTGGCAGGAGCTTTATTTTTCGATATGGGAGACGCCTGGATGAAGAAAGAAGAGATGGACCCCAAAAGGGACTGGGGACTGGAGTTTCGCCTCAAGATTCTTCCCTTCTGCAAATATTCACTTGTCTTCAGGTTGGGAATAGTCTGGCCCCTGGACTACGCTGACAGGTCAGCGAGAATATTTTTCACCATAGGCAACGTATTTTAAGGAGAAGATTTAGAAGGGAAATAAAAGTTGCCTTTGATGGCATGGAAATTGAGCTATGAGAGGAGAAAGACGAATGAGTGAGATTAAGGTCATTCCGAACCCGAAGGAAGTTAGGCCTGAAAAGGGGGAGTTTGTGCTAAATGATAAGACGAGGATACTTTTGGGAAGAGCTCACACGAGGGAAGATGAGCTCGCGGCAAAACTCTTAAGAAAGGGAAGAATAGAGAGTTTTGCAAAGATTTCTCTTCCAATAAAGGTCTTTTCAGCTTCGGAAAAACTTGAAAATGTCATCATCCTATCCATTTTTGACAGAGATGAGGACCTCAGGAGCATATTCAGGTGGCAGGATGCTCTTTTCGATGAGAGACTGAAGGAGGAAGGGTATATCCTGAGCATAACTTCTGGACGCGTTTTTATTGCCGCAAGGACTGAGGCAGGCCTCTTCTATGGAGTACAGACGTTAAGGCAGCTGATCGAGGAAAAAGAGGGCAGGTTGAGGATTCCTTGTCTTTGGATAAGAGACTGGCCTTCTATAAGATACAGAGGAGTGATGCAGGATATCTCCCGGGGTCAGGTGCTTACCATGGAATCCTTTAAAAAGCTGATACGAACTCTCAGCTACTTTAAGATGAACCTTCTTTCATTTTACATAGAACACACATTTTCCTTTGAAAAACACCCCTTAATTGGCCGCGGTTGTGGCTCGTTGACCAGAGAAGAAATAAGGGAGCTGGAAGAGTATGCCAAGGATTATCACGTTGAACTCGTTCCTTCTTTTCAGGCCCTGGGTCACTTTCATCAGATCCTAAAACACAAAGAATACGCTCATCTGGCGGAGACGGAGCTGAGGTGGTCCTTGAGCCCGGCCGAGGAGGAAAGCTACAAGCTTTTGGAGGAGCTATTTTCCGAGATAGTGCCTGCCTTTAGTTCCAAGTTCTTTAACATCGGCTGCGACGAGGTCTGGGACCTGGGAAGGGGGGAATCCAGAAAAATGGCCGAGGAAATGGGAAAAGGAAAGCTTTATCTTTCTCATATCCTGAGGGTAAAGAACATGCTGGATAAATATGGAAAGACCACCATGCTCTGGGGAGACATGCTCCTGCATTATCCAGAAATCATCCCCGAATTGCCAAAGGACATAGTAGTTATGAACTGGCATTACGGCAGCAAAAGGCTCGAGAACGAGGATTACTACCGTCCCTTTATAGAGGCA
>QMPZ01000134.1 GCA_003648815.1 Candidatus Aerophobota bacterium
CCCCTAACATACCTCTGGCTATATTAAACGAGGTGGAGGCGACGATTACCTTTACCCCTTCTGCCTCGAGGATTTTTTTAGGTTCAAATAGTTCCTCATCTCGAAAATTCTTCTCCGCAATGACCATCACCGCCTTTTTCCCTTTTAATTTAGCCATATTCTCACCTCCTTGGCTTTTATTGACAATTATCCCCAAACTTAATGCTAAGGCAAATATTAAACTTGTCTTTTTAAGGTTCATATCCTCCTCCTTTATCCCGGCAGACCTTTAGGTCTGCGCTACTATCTGAGGCGGAATAGCTGGATGATGAGCGTCCCTCCTCCTATTATCCAGCAATAAATAGCGAAAAGGAAAAATTTTTTTCTCAAAAGAGCCTTTTGAAGAACCGTTAAGGAAAGGTATCCTGCCGCAAAGGCACATAGGGCTCCCATCAGGTAAGGAAGAATCTCTTGAGGAAGATTTTTTTTCACTACAGATTCCCTTAACTCCAATCCTAAGGCACCCACGATGGCAGGGATGGAGAGAAAAAAGGAGTAACGAAAGGCACTTTCCCTTTCCATTCCCCGCAGGAGAGCAGCGGATATAGTAGCTCCTGAGCGGGATATGCCAGGAATGATGGCCACTCCCTGCGCCATTCCTATAACCAAGGCATCTGTTATTCCGGCTCTGGCGATTGTTTTACCGGATTTGGCAGCCTTTTCCCCTATCCAGAGAAAGGTACCTGTGAGAAGAAACATAAGGGAGGTGAAGATGCTCATACTGAACGAGGCCTCAATCCACCTCTTGAAGGATAGCCCTATGATGGCGGTCGGCAGCGTGCCCACCAGGACAAGGTAAAAGATCCTCCTTCCCAACATCTCCTCCGCTCTCCTTACCCTTAATCTAATCAAACCTGAGGTTATCAAGCGCAGGTCTTTTCTGAAGTAAGCCACCACCACTCCCAATGTAGCCATGTGAAGGAGAGCATCGAATAAAAGCATTGGTTGGCTGTATCCCAGATAATGTTGCAGGATGACCAGATGCCCTGAACTACTTACGGGGATAAACTCCGTTAACCCCTGGAGGATTCCCAGAATTGAGGCCTTGGATATGGTCATCTTTGTCTTTCCTTACAGATTCCCCTCTGCGAGTTTCGGATGAAGTCGCATAAGTGCTGAATCTCAGGAACAGGTTCCAGGCCATTTTCTATCTTTCTCAAGGCCTGCGAGGTGTTAAGATTCGACCGGAACAGTATCTTATAGGCCTTCTTCAAGAGCTCTGTTGTCCTGGGAGGAAAGTTTGCCCTTCGCAGCCCTATGGTATTCAGCCCCCAGAGGGTTGCTGGATGGCCATCTGCTTTGGTATAGGGAGGAACATCCTTGACCACCTTGGAGCATCCTCCAACTATGGAATAGGCTCCAATTCTCACATATTGATGTATACCACTTAAGCCTCCAATTACCGCTTTTTTCTCCACGGTCACATAGCCAGCCAAGGTGCCGAGGTTGGCGATAATTACCCCATCCTCTATTATGCAGTTGTGGGCTATATGGGAGTAAGCCATTATGAAGTTGTCATTTCCTATTTGAGTGACACTTCCCTCCTTCGTGCCTCTATGGATGGTCACGTATTCCCGAATGATGTTTCTGTCCCCTATCTTTATGAAGCTTTTTCCTCCCTTAAAGTGCGTATCCTGAGGTAGTCCCCCTATAGCCGTTCCCTTGCAGATGATGCAGTCCGCACCTATGCTGGTCCATCCCTCTATTAACACTCCTGGGCCAATCCTGGTTCTTCTGCCTATTCTCACATTTTTGCCAATTATGGAATAAGGTCCTACCTCTACCTCTTCCTCCAGTTGTGCTCCTGGTTCAACTATGGCTGTTGGGTGAACGAATGCGCCCATTTTTACCTCTTTTCCAAACTAAATTCCCACCTTCTTGAAGATTTCATCAACATTTCGCAGATAATGATGTAGCTCGAAGATGGATCTTAACTCCTCTTCATCTAAGTACCTTTTCACCTCCTCATCCTCTCGAACCAGCTTCTCGAAGTTTTCTCCTTCTTTCCAGCACCTCATGGCGTTTCTCTGGACGATCTCGTAGGCCTTCTCCCGGGAAAGCCCTTTCCTTACCAGTTCCAGAAGCAGCCCCTGAGAAAAAAACATCCCTCCCGTCCTCTCAAGGTTTTTCCTCATATTATCTGGATAGATGAGGAGATTTTTCAGGACATGGTTGAACTTGTTTAAGATGTAGTCCACCAAGATAGTGGAGTCAGGGATGATCACCCTTTCCACCGAAGAATGGGAAATGTCTCGCTCTCCCCAAAGGGGAATGTTCTCCAGTGCAGCCTGGACATTGCTTCTTGCCAGGCGAGCTAACCCACAGATCCTCTCGCAAATTATGGGATTGCGCTTATGGGGCATAGCAGAGGACCCCTTCTGGCCTCTGGTAAATTCCTCCTCCACCTCTCTTATCTCCGTTCGCTGAAGTCCTCGAATCTCTAAGGCAAACTTGTTCAGGGAAGAGGCAATGATGGCCAGAATGGACAGGTAAAATGCGTGACGGTCTCGCTGAACTATCTGACTGGATATCTTACAGGGCCTAAGCCCTAACTTTTCACAGACGTATTCCTCCACAAATGGCTCCAGGTGAGCATAGGTTCCCACTGCTCCTGATATTTTGCCATAGGCTATCTCCTCTCGTGCCAGCTTCATCCGCTCCAGGTTTCTCTTTGTCTCCTCATACCAGAGGGCAAACTTTAACCCTAAGGTGATCGGTTCAGCGTGAACTCCATGTGTCCTTCCCATCATCAGGGTACCCTTGTGTTCTCTGGCCTTTCTTTTTAAAGTTTCGGCCAGATCCTCCAGGTCTTGAATGATTATATCTGCTGCCTCCCTCATTTGTAGGGCCAATCCCGTGTCCAGAATATCGGAGGAGGTAAGTCCAAGATGAATGTAACGAGCCTCCGGACCCACATATTCGGCTACATTGGTGAGGAAGGCTACCACATCATGTCTTACCTTTTCCTCAATTTCCCGGATCCGCTTGAGGTCAAAACGTGCCCTCTCTTTTATTCTTTTCAGGGACTCTTGGGGAATTTTTCCCAGCTTTGCCCATGCCTCGCAGACGAGCATTTCTATCTTCAGCCAGTTAGAGAGCTTCTCCTCCTCAGACCATATCCTTGCCATCTGTGGACGGGTATAACGTGAGATCATATCTTTTTCCTCGCCTTAGCTACTGTCCTCAAAGGAAGTCCCCAGATATGGATGAATCCCTTAGAGGCCTTCTGGTCAAAGATGTCCTCTTTAGTATATGTAGCCAATTTCTCGTCGTATAAGGAATACGGAGATTTCCTCCCTACCACCTCGCAGCTTCCCTTAAAGAGTTTAATTCTTACCGTTCCGCTGAGCTCCTTCTGAGTTTCCCTGACGAATGCATCTAATGCCTTGCGCAGGGGCGATTCCCACAACCCATCGTAGACCAGCTCGGAGTACCTCTGACTGACGAGCTCCTTGAAGTGAAGGGTGTCCTTATCCAGGATCAGCCTTTCCAGTTCCCTGTGAGCTAAGTGAAGGATTACCGCGGCAGGAGCCTCATAGATCTCCCTTGACTTTATCCCTACCAGACGATTTTCGATGAGGTCAATTCGTCCCACCCCGTTTTCTCCACCTATCCTGTTTAGCTTTTCGATAAGATCGACCAGTTTATAGCTTTCTCCATCCAGGCCCGTCGGGACCCCCCCTTTGAACTCAATTTCGATATAGGTGGGTTTGTCAGGGGCCTCCTCAGGGGATTTGGTGAGCTGGTAGGCATCGGAAGGAGGCTCCTCCCAGGGATTCTCTAAGATACCGCATTCGATGCTCACCCCCCATAGGTTCCTGTCGATGGAGTAGGGAGCTTTCTCGGTGACCTCGACGGGGATGTTGTGCTTCCGGGCGTATTCTATCTCCTCCTCCCTTGATTTTAGTTCCCATTCCCTGACCGGAGCCAGGATCATGATTTCAGGATTCAATGCCTTAGCTGTTACCTCAAATCTTACCTGATCGTTCCCTTTTCCCGAGCATCCATGGGCGATGGCTTCTGCTTTCTCCTTCTCTGCCACCTTGATCAGCTTTCTGGTGATCAAGGGTCTGGCCAGGGCAGTGGCTAAGGGATATCTTCCCTCGTAAAGTGCGCCTGCCTGCAAGGCAGGAAGGACATAATTTGAGGAAAACTCCTCTCTTACGTCCTCTACGTAGACCTTACTTGCCCCTGTCCTCTTTGCTTTTTCCTCGACGGAAGTTAAGGATTCCCCCTGTCCTAAATTGGCTGTATAGGTGACTACCTCAGCCTGGTATTTTTCCTTAAGATAGGAAAGGATTACCGAGGTATCCAGTCCCCCTGAATAGGCTAACACAATTTTGTTGATTTTCTTCATCGCCTCTCCTTTTCATTTTTATTGTAGCAAATTTATTGTAGCAAAGCTTGCTTTGCCTGTCTCCTTGCGGTAGCCGCAGGCTTTAGCCTGCGTATATCTCATGATGAATGTATGTCTTGCGACCTGAAGGTTGCGGCTATCCAGATGGAGCTATTTCCCCTGAGCGACTTAGGGAAAATACCTCCATCTGTAGACATCAAGAAAACGACACTTGAGGGGGGAAACATAGGCTTTCGCCCATTCCTTCGGAATGACCCCCTCAACGCTTCGCTGCCCTCCCTTCTTTCACTCTTCACCCTTCACTCTTTACCC
>QMPZ01000135.1 GCA_003648815.1 Candidatus Aerophobota bacterium
AATGAACCTAAAAAGAGTAGTGAAACTCCTTAAGATAAGGGGAAATAGTTTAAATTTAGCTTTGTCTTCTGGATAAAATTAAGTCAAAAAGTTAAGATCTTTTTAAAATAAAGAAGGATTCAAGGAAGAACGAAGGAATAATATCTAACTTTCTCCTAAAAAATTCTAATTGAAAGAGAAAAACCTCGAAAATAAGCTAATTTTTCAGAGCTCTCTTTCCTCAAACTCAAGCTGCTGGACCCTTAATGAGTTTTCCTGCCTGAGGGCAAAACCCCCCATCATTACAGCCTGTTTATATCTTTCAAAAAACTCTCAGATGATGCCTCCTGAGAGATGATCCTTAAAAACTGTGCCGGTGATACGATTTTTATTCCTTTGTATTCCTTTAAAGGTAAAAGATGGCGTTTGTCCCCAGAGACAATATACCCAACTTTCCCCTCAACAGCACATTCAAGAATCCGGTTATCAGCTTCTTTTTGTTTAATCACAAAAATCTTTATTTTAGGCTGAACTTGAATAGCTTTTTCCTTTATTCTTTTTAGAGCTGTTTCAATTTGCCCCTCTTCCCAATCAAATTTTTCCCTAAGGATTCTTTCTATCTCTCTTAGAATAAAGGGAGAGATATACGCTTCTATTTCATCGTTTATGAACAATTCTAAAATTTCGCTTGGTGTTCCAGCGAAGTTTAACCCTGAGATAAAAACATTGGTATCTATAACTACCTTTAGTTTTTCACTTTCTGTACTCATCTACAATATCTTCTACTTGGTCTTCTGTAATTCCCATCTCCTTTGCTTTCATCCTTCCATACCTTAGAATTTCCCTCCATTCCTGCCTTTCAATATACCTCCTTAATGCTTCTCTTATTAGCTCACTCCTTGTTCTTCCCTCCTTTTTCATAAGCTCTTTAATTTTTTCTGCCATCTCTGGTGGCACAGATAAACTTATAGTTTTAGTTGTTCTTCCCATAGCCATAACTCCTTTTTGATACTTAGTATTAACAACTTAAATATAGCAAATACAAAAGAGAGTGTCAATTTTAAAGGATATTTCCGAATTTATCTAAAATTATTGGCGGTGGACTTATTGCGGATAACGTTCCTTAGCTGAAGTGCTATTAAATAGATTCATGCTGATATCTCCTATTTCTTGAAAACAAACCTTTGATTTCCTCAGAACTAAACCCCAATTCTGTCAGTAAGCATATTTCCAACAATATTTTCAGCTTCTGGGTAAGATGATAGAGTTCTTCACCACTAGCGTGAGTTTACTACGCTAGAATCCATATCTCAGAGAAATTTAAAAATTGGGCAATAAAGCAACTAAAAAAAAGAGAATGAGGAAGAAAAACAGATAAGAGAAAAGATATTTGAGTCGCAAAAAAGAGCTTACACAAACTGTCTGAAAAAACTGGACAATCTCTTGCAGCTTAAGATCTCCCCTCAAAATAGTGATGGGAGCCTTCTCTCTGATGAAGAGTACGCAAAGAAAAAAAGCCCAGCTTATGAGAGAAAGGCTCATCTTGAAGAAATGCTCGGCGATGCTGAAAGAAGAGTTGAAAGATGGCTTGATATTGCCGAGAAGACCTTCAACTTTGCCTGCTATGCAAAATGCTGGTTTAAAAATGGAACCCCTGAGGAGAAAAGTCAGATCCTGCAAGCTTTAGGTTCGAACCTAAAAAATTTGCCTTAAATAAAGGGAAAATTGAAGAGGTTTACTCTAAAAATCCCATTCTGCGGAGAGCTTTAGACGAAGTTCGAACCTGGTTTGTGGAGAATATTAAAGAAATCTATATTCGCGAAGTCAGAATTGATAGCTAACTAATAAGAGGTGAGATTAGGAGGGGCTTTCTCTTTGAAAATCTTTTAGGATTTTTTCAAATAAAGGCTTTAAAGTAGGAATGTCTTTCTTGATAGTGTTCCAGACTCTTTTTAAATCAACTCCAAAGTATTCATGAATGAGTTTATCTCGCATTCCGGCCATTTCTTTCCAGGGGACTTGAGGATAATTTTCTCTTACTTCAGGTGGTAAGTTTTTTACCGCTTCTCCAATAATTTCTAAAGTTCTGGTGACAGCATAGGCACTCTTTTTATCTTTTACAAATTCTTCATATCCCATATTCTGGGTAAATTTTACTGCATCATCCATTGCCTCGATTATATCTTCAAGGTAATCTAAAAATTCTTTGGTCATGTTTATATTTCTATTAATTCTCCCAGGATATGCTTGCCTATTCTTGGTTTTAGAGCTTCTCTTTCTACCAAATCCACCTTCACCCCCAATCTTTCACTTAGATAATTTTCCAGCCTAATAAAATCCAGAAGACTTAAGTTAGCTTTTTCTTCAAAATCAACCAAAATATCAAGATCGCTCCCTTTCCCTTCTTCCCCTCTCACATAGGAACCAAAGATACCAATGCTTTTTACTTTGAACTGTTTTTTTAATACTGGTTTAAGCTCTTCTAATTTCTTTTTTATCTGTTCGATACTTCGCATAATTTTTACCTTTCATGGGTAATGACACCTTTATTTTAAATAATTTTCCTTAAGACATCAACTGATATAATTTTTATTGGATACTTTTCATGTCCTCGAGAAACCGTGGACAGTGGTCTAATAGCCCTCTTAGGTTTGAGCTGGAGGTGAAGATTTAAAAACTCCCACCCGGATTATGATTTTCTTTGGTTATTTACTTTCAAGTATCTTTTTCAGCTTATCTGCAAATTCTAAATCAGTAAAAGCCTTTGTTTATCTTGAAGAGTTTGATAATTTTTCTTTTAGCGCTTCAGTATTGCTTGTCACCACAAATACTTCCTGAACTGCTCCTGGTGCGTAAGCTATGAGTTTTGCTCCAGTTTTTGTTTTGTATTTAAACCGTACTTTAAATCCAGAGGATGAACTTTTGGCATGTTTTATCTCAGCAGGAAAAATTGCTTTTACATACTCCAAAGGCTCAAGCTCTTCTTCCAAGTATTTGCGCAAGCCGTGAATCATATCATGCTGATATTTAATTTTGGAGCTTTTTGGCCTGTATTTCATACCTTTAATTTATTAGGTTTAAGAGATATCCGTTCTTAATGGAATATTACTATTTTAAAAAACTTTGGACAAATTTAATCTCTGGCATGGGGTAATGTTTAGTGCTATGGGTAGCTAAGGGAATGTTATTAATGGTGCAAGTGGCAGCAATGAGGGCATCAGGTAAAAGCAAGGTTACTCCTTTTCTTTTATACTCTCTTATGTATTCACCAGCTTTATTGGCTATTTTTCGATCTAAAACATAAATCTTCAAAGAATCAAGAAAATTGTTAGTCTTCTCTTCCTCTCCCGGTTTTACCCCTGCTTGAACTTCAGCAATGCAGATAGGAGAGGTAGCGGGAACTCCAGCTATCTTTTCTAAATCTTCCAACAGGTTTATTGTTTTATCTTCTCCCCTTAAAAAGGAGATGATTACATCTGAGTCAAGTAGATAACTACTCATGGTAGATTCTTTTAAGTCTTTTACTGCTTTCCTCTCTTATTTTTCTAACATATCTGCGAATATCTTTTATTGAGGAAAGCTCAGGGTGGTTTTCATCCCTCCAAGCTCCAGCTGATTCTTTGAGAGCCTTAAGAAATTTTTCTCTTGCTATTTTTTCTTCTGCTGCTTCTTTCATAAATTTACTTCTTCCTCTTTTACCTGCCAGTTTATCTATTGCTTCCAATATATCCTTAGGTAAAGTTATGTGAGTTTTAACCTTTTTTGACATATTTTGTCCCCCTTTAAGTTACACTTTTAGTGTAACAAACATTTTATAAAAGTCAAGATGAAGTGCTTATGGTAATAAAGTTTCATCCAGATTTTGTAGCCTAAACTTTTTTAAGCTCACCCTGTATCATTTTTATTGTCTGAATTATTTTTTCTTTAAATTCCCGGGGCGAGGGGATAAAATGAAAGATAATTTTCCCATAAGTTCCCGCTGATTCAATTTCCAAATCACCAAAGCCAAAAATTCTTCCCCAAATTCCAAACTGACACTTTACATCCTGAATCCTCTTTAGCGGAATGCTCATAATTCTTTTGCCGATGATTCCCCGCTCATCTATTAATCTTAAATTGGTTAAATAATAATTAATGCAAAGCCAGCCTAAAAATATCACAGCTCCAGCAAAAGCTAAAGCTCCTCCTAAAATTATCCATATCTTTAAAGCCAAATCAGGACTAACACCCTCAAGCAGGAAAGGAAGGTATTTCATTAAAAGATATACCAGTATCCCTATGCAAGCTTCCGGCAGGGCAAAAACCAGCCAGTGGGGATGAGTTTTGAAAATAACCTTCTCATCAGGCAAGATTAAAAATACAGTATAATTTAAAGTGTTTTTCCTCATTATTGGTTGTGCTCTTCAAGTAAGACCTTTTGCTCTTTTTCATTGAAAGTAACAAGGAACGGCAAAAAGAAATTGTCCCTTCCCAAAAGAGTAGCCCACTTTCCTGAGTATTTATCTAACTTAATTTTATTTTTTGTATGCCTCATATGCCTTTTTAGATTAAGAAGTACTGTCCGCTTTGGGGGTCACAGAGAATTTCTTTTTCAACTTCTTTCCTCGACTTTGCATATCTTTTTCTTGTCAGCTCAACAATTTCTTCTTTATAGGATCTTTCCCTTTCAGAAGGAGGCAGGGTTAGGGCACTGAAAGGACGAGAAGTTACTCCATTTACCATAAGC
>QMPZ01000136.1 GCA_003648815.1 Candidatus Aerophobota bacterium
CCACCATATTGGCCAATCTCCTCCACTGGAATCAACACCAAGGGCTCCTCAGGAAGCCTCTCCTCCACTGGCGGAAGCTCTCCTGCGGCAACCTTTACCCTGAGCATGGGAGCCTCATGGAACTTGGTTATTGCCTTTCCCGTGGCCTTCTCATATTCCGTTAAAGTAGCATACTGCATTGGCGAGGGCATTCTTATCTTGGCTAAGACAGAAGATCCACTTAGGAGAAAAATTATCCCGACTGATAAGGTTACCATCAGTTTTCGCATCATCTTAAAGCCTCCTAAATTTTCACTGGAAGCTATCTTTCCTTTATAACCTTGGCCTCTTTACCCTCTCACCCCCTTTGGCCTTTTTAGCCTTTCTTAAGGCAAAGAACGAATAACCTCAGGCCTGAATGGCATTCAACAAAGTCACCAGCTGCCGGATGCCGGATAACATCAGTTCGGGAGAACCCCAGTGTTCTATGCTTGCTGCGCCATCGTAGCCATCAGCCAGCAGAGCACGAAAAATTTCCCCATAGGTAGATGTGCTTTCCCCCACTGTCTTTATGTTATGTTGTTTGTTGGGCTTGATGTGTAAATGAGCGATGCGACCCCGAATAAGCTGATAAGCATCTGGATAGGGAACCTCATCACCACTGCGCCAGCTGTTAAGTATATCCCAGGTAGCCATGACCGCTGGAGAATCAAGGGCATCCATAATTGTGCGGAGCTCACGGCAGTTTCCGGAAAACGTGGATCCCTCGGTCTCCAAGCACATCTTCACCCCCTCATCCTCAGCAATCCTCACCATTGGCCTCAATCCTTCAACTATCCGGTCAAGGTAGCGAGATAAATCCGGCCTCAGGCCCTCCTGATAGCCCTCAGGAACCCAAAAGGGAAATGTACGAATGATATCCGTACCAAAGGTATGGGCCAACTTGCACATATGTTGAAACATCTTCAGATGCTCAGCCCGTTCTTCAGGCCTGTCCAGGGAACACTTTCCGCACGGCGAACCAATGACGGCTACACGAACATCATATTTGGCGAGAATTTCCTTCATCTTCTTCACATCATCTTCATCTATATCCTGTACCTTCTTTCCAAATATCCTGCTGCGAATCTCTATAGCATGAGCTCCTGCCTCAGAGCCTAAGCGCACTGCCTCCTCAAAATCAGGTGATACCTCATCGGAAAAGTAACAAGCCCGGATCATTTTCACCTCCATTAATCATTCTATCTTTACTGGCTTTCCCGTTCGAGAAGATTCATATATAGCGTTGAAGATCTCCACCGACTTTTTCCCTTCAGCCCCATCAACTGCCACCGGTGTGCCCTTAGTGATGGCGGAGACCATGTCCTCAATGATATTTTTGGGCCTATCCTCAGGAAGACTAAACTCATCAAGAGATGCATCTGGCCTGTCTTTACAATAATAAAGCGCCACCTTCTTCTCCCCACCTTTGGCATTCAAGATGATAGCTCCATTGTCTCCGTTTATCTCTATTACACTTCCAAGATGAGGTACACTGGCAGTTGTCGTCACAAGGGTTCCCCAGGCTCCATTTTCGAAGGTCAATATGGCAACGCTGGTATCCTCGGTCTCAATCCTGTGGGTAAAGGTTCCACTCATACCATATACCGTCTTCACAGGGCCAACAAACCACTGAAGAAGGTCAATGTAATGAACGCCTTGGTTGGCTGCAGAACCTCCCTCAGTCTTTCTCCTGCTTCGCCAGCCTGAAGGATAACCCGACTCATAATATTCCTGGGTTCTAAACCATTTCATCCGCATATCAGTCAAAATTATCCTGCCTATTCGCCCATTTTCTATGGCGAGTTTGACCTTGCGAAACTCATCCACGTAGCGATTGTCAAAGTCCACTGCCAGAACTACCTCTGCCTTTCTGGCAGCCTCTATTAATCTGTCGCATTTCTCCACGCTTATATCCATGGGCTTGGTGGTAAAGACATGTTTTCCAGCCTCTACTGCTTTTATGGCGTAGTCTGCGTGAGTTCCACTGGGGGTAAATATGCCGATGGCATCTATATCCTTTCGGGCGAGCATCTTCTCGTAATCAGTGCACCATTCACAGCGGAGCTCCTTGGCTATTTGTCTTGCCTTCTCCTCCTGAAGATCACACACACATACAAGCTCAGCACCCTCTGTCCTGGAGACCATCCTCGCTCGGCTGGCTCCTATTCCCAGGCCCAGAATTCCAAACCTGACCTTCTCGCCCATCTTTACCTCCTGAGATCAGAAATCTATTTTAATCGTCACTTTGAGGAATTGACCATTATCTCTTTCATAAACATCATGGCTCACTGTCCCTGTATGATAACCTGAGGAGGATTAACCCAGTCTTGCCACTTCTGTTCGACCTCTCCATCCTTCTCATCTCCACGATGAATGTATATCCTGTAACGCAGCTCAAGTTTCTCACCTTTTGCTCTGGAAAGATAGACAGGACCTTGATCCGGCCATTCAGGCTTCTTATCGTAAAAGATGTTGGGAGAAAACAGCCCATAGTCACGTACATGCCAGCCTGGAGGATGTCTGAGGTTATCTGGATGATCCATAACTGCTATCCCATTTACTGGACCATTTGGCACTACCGGACCGTAGTAATCCACCCACCTTGCCCTTCGGCCCCAGCAGTTCTTTTCCGTCCTTGCCCCTTCTGAGTTCACGATCATGCCCTCTACAGAACCGCGCATATTGTCAGCTACCCTTATAAGGAGGGGACCGTTTTCCTTGCGCCTTTCCCGTCCCTCGACATCTGCACTCAATATAACCTCTTCCACCGCAGGACTCATAACGGTGTGTATGTCGATGATTCGGTTTGGCAAGACATTCCATATAGTTATCGTCCTCGTCTCGTTCAGCAAGACCTTTCCTTCTTTCTTGATCTTCCATCGACTCCTTTCGGGAAGCGCTTTTCCCGGGCCTGCTCCCTCAATTTCATCGTTCTGCTTCCAGATGTTCTCCTCTTCTATTTTGATGAAGACAGGCCCTTGCTCGAGAGAGGTGAATCTTTGGTGGATGACCCTACCCTGGGTAGGATCGCCTATCGTCCCCAGACCCCAAAAATCCACTCCTGGCCTGCCTCTTTGCCCGGAGACATCTCCCAAATTTAGGCTGATTCCCTTGTGATGTGGATGATCACCAAAGGTAGGAACGCGCCTGAGGACACATAAGCCATCTGGCCCAATTACCGGATATAAAAAAGGCTTCTCATAAGCGTCGTTGAAAACGTAATTAGCGATATGCTCTCCACCAAGGTAAATCTCCAGCTGTCCGTCTCCCCTGTCGTGTATCCTTCCCTCTGAAGAACAAGGAGAAGAGCTGCCTTTCTCGAACACTCGAACCTCAAGCTCCCTTTGAGCCTCATTTAAAAGAATCCATGAGAGCATTCCCTTCAGAGGTTCCTCATCAGAAGAGGAAGAAAACTGACAGGGAACTTCTCTACCCGTTGCCTTGTCAATCATTTTGACCGCCAGAGGATGAAACTGCTTTCTTTCAAGATCCTTGAAAAATTTTCCGAAGTCCACCTCCACGGACATGGGAACCAGCGAACACCTTCTTCCTTCAGTTTTTACTGTCAGCAAAATTCGATGAATTTTCATCACTATTACCTCTCCTCTTCAACAGATCTTCTCCTTAAAAAAACATTACCTATGGAGAAAAAATGTCCTTGTTAGTCCATCACCACAGTCCAAGAGCCAGACTATTCCTACAACCTTAGAACAATATTTGCAGAAGGGAAGAATCTTAAGACAAAACTCAGTCCTTCACTTTCTAAATACAAGAAGTTAACTTTAACTATCACAGCACGTGAATTTAGTATCTACCTATTTCTTTTCCTGTTTTTATCAGCTGTATATAGTTTCTATAGGTTTTGTCGGTTAAAGGAAGTTGATAAGGAGTGGCAGTGGGAGATATAATGAGTCCTCCCCCCTCTGCTGCTGCTTGTATAATACGCCTACACTTCTGTTTTATCTGATCGGGATTTGCCTCGTACATATCACTAATTTGAATATTTCCCACAAGGCAGATCCTGTCTCCTATTTTTTGTTTAGCTTCCTCAAGAGTTATATCCCCCATAGGTGGTTCCTCTAATGGATGTAATCCATCCGGTCCTATACGAGCTATCATATCCAAAAACTCTTTTAATTTCCCGTGACAGTGCAGTATAACCAAGGCTCCATAATGATGTATCATATCAACTAATATCCTATCATATTTTACCACAAATTTCTCAAAGAAATGGGGGCCCAAAAGAGAAGCGTGTTCAGAGCCACCGATAATAAATATGGGTTTAACTCCTCCCCTTAATATACGTTCTACATAATTGAATATCCTTTGAAAGAAATTATCGAGTAGTTTCCCAACGAGATCTTCATGGGTTAAGCTCCAAAGAGCTAACTTTTCTGGTTTAATAATACGTACAGCCATACCCATAGGTTCCGAGACCCTATGAGTTATTACTCCCCTTTCTCCTATTGTTTTCTCCCAGAAAAAATAAGAAGCTATCTCAGGATTGGGCAGCTTATAGGGAAGCGAAAGAAACCTCTCTGCCTCCTCTTCGCTTTCTATATAATGCTTCACGACAACCCTTACTGTGGTTCTAGGAACTGATTTAACAACTGACGTCACAGGACCTTTGGGTGTCCGCAAAAGATGTTCC
>QMPZ01000137.1 GCA_003648815.1 Candidatus Aerophobota bacterium
CACGCCAAACCAGATTAGGATAAGAAGAATCTTTTTTCTTTCCCCATCTTTCCATCCTTTCTTAAAAAATCGGACGAGAGCATAGGGCAAAAAGCTGCTCCAGGGGAAAAAGCCAAAAAGTAGGACCACCAGGTAATAATAAGGTGGCCCAGTATGTCCCTCAAAGGGGGTTAGAAACCTTGCTACTGTCCGTTGGAAGAAAAAGCTGTCCATGAAGGTGTGCCCATGTCGCATTAATTCAATGACATACCACGGGGAGGCAATAGCGAGGTAAATGAGGATTCCCCGAAACAGCATCATCCTCTTCAGCTCGCCTGTGTTTGCGGTGAGGAGTAGATAAAGCCCAATAATCAGGCCAGGAAGAAGAACTCCTATCGGGCCCTTGGTCAAGGTCGCCAAAGCCATAAAGATGAAAGATAAAAGGTAATACCACCTTTTTTCGTAAGTTTTATAGCCGAGATAGAAGAAGAGAATGGAAAGACTGATGAAAAAACTTAAGGGAACATCTAACAAAGCAAGCCGGGATTGAATGATATATTGCAGGCTTGTAGCCAGAATGAGAGCGGAAAAAAATCCAGTTTTTTTGTCGAAAATGCTCTTTCCCAAAAAATATACGACAACTACCCCTCCTATACCAAACAAAGAAGACCAGATCCTGGTGGTAAACTCATTCCAGCCAAAAGCTTTAAAGGTAAGGGCGGTGAGCCAGATGTAAAGGGGAGGCTTGTCAAACCACTCTTGGTAGTTGAAGTGAAGGGTAATCCAGTCTCCGAGCTTCAATATCTCCTTGGCTACCTCACCGTATATCGGCTCATCCATATTCCACAGACTCGGCTCACCGAGCTTGAAGACAAATAAGAATAAACAAAGAAGCACCAAAAGAATGAGCAAAAAATAATCTCGTTTAAAAGAGACCTTCCACATAGATGAGACCTTCTATCTCCTGAAAACTCTTAAAGTTTCGCCACTCAACAAGAAACGCACTTGAGGGAAAAGCCTTTTCCCCTCCATGCTTCGCTGCTTCTATTAATTTATAAATTCCTCTTCAAGGAAATGCTCTCTCATGACCCCAATTCCTAAACCTATTACCAGCCAGAACAAAAGTCCAAGTTGAAAGTGATCCACGAAAGTTTCCACCGTTCCGTGAACCATAGCGCTAAATATGGAAAGAAAACAGCCACCCACCACTCCCTTAGCGGCAAAAAACGAATATTTTCGAAAAAAAATTATGCATCTGCGGAAAAATATCACGATGAGCAAAAGAAATGCCCCAAAGCCAAGAATGCCTATCTCCGCTAGGTAGTTGAAGTAGATGCTATGAGCATGGGTATGGGCTGCCTGTGGTCCACTGTAATACTTATAAGAGACCTTAACATATGTGCCCAATCCAGAGCCAGTTATAGGATGGTCCTTAATGATGGAAGGAATGACATTTCTCCATGCATATATCCTGGGTCCCATACTCGCATACCTGTTGACAAGACCAATTAGCCAGTTGAACTTAAAGAGGACAAAGATGGAGAGAACGATCAAGAGGACCAAACATAGCTTCCAGTTTTTAACAGTAAGAAAAACTATCAACCCAGCGAGGATCGCTGCTATGCCTCCCAGGCATTTGGTAAAGGGCAGGCAAATAAGGCCTAATCCTATGAGGATGGCGGAAAGGAGCCTTTCCCTTGTATTTTCTTGAGTTAAAAAATAGACGAAGGATAAGGGTAGAACAATGTCCAGGTACTTGGCGAACCTGTTGGGATTGCCCCAGGTAGAGGCGATATCACCCTGACGGGACAAACTTATGTCTATAAAATGGGTGTGAAGTTCAAACTTGAACTTTGTCAGAAGCTGAAAGACGCCGAAGCCGGTGACCACTATTCCTGATAATATGATCGCCTTTAAAACTTTTTCCGTCCTGATGCTATTTCCTGCGCTGTTAGCCATCAGCAGGCAAATGAGCGGGTAAAAAATGTAAAGACCAAAACATCCAAGGCTAAAAAGTCTATCCACCGAAAAGATAACCGAGAGTAGAACAGCAAAGGTCAGTCCCAGCAGGGCATAGCCAAAGTTTTTTGGCTCGACATCCAGCAGCCCCTTAAAACCTACCTTACGCAACCAAAAGATCAAGGCGACTATTAAGCCAACATAGGCTGCAGGGGAAAAAAAAGGCAAAAAAAAGACAAAGATCATGATGCTCTTTTCTATTATCCCGTCAATTTTTCTTTCTTTTTCCATAGCTTTTTCCATCTTTTCACCTATCCTCCATTTTTTTCATCGTCTCCTTAAATCCCTGAAGATAGTAATGACACCCAACCAGCTTCACAAGCGAGCTATACAGCCAGTTTATTTTATGTTTTTCAGAAAATTCAAGAATCTTTCTCCCGCTCTCTTTTTCATCTATCCACTTTCCTATGAAGGAAAAGGCAAAGAGGGGATTACATTGGGTAGCCAGTTTTACCTTCAGTTCAGGAAACTTTTTATAAAATAATGCTCCGCTTATCCCTCGCATTTTTTCCTTCTCGCAAAGAAAACTTAGGTCATTAAATGAGTTTTTGGCTGTTTTGTAATGATATCCTACAGCATTTCGGTTTTTCTTTTTCTTCAATCCCCTTTTAATTAATCTATACCCCAATTCTATGTCTTGCCATCCATAAGGGGCCAGTGTCTCGTCAAATAACCCCACTTCTATCAGAAAATTCCTCTTTACCGATACATTAGCTGTATCAAAGGGAGAAAAGGAAATGTCAAAAATTCCTTTTCTCTTTTTGCCTACCTGATCAAGAGAAGATATCTGGATCAGCTCGCCATTGACTATAACACCTTTATATTTTCTGTGATAGCTTAGATGCTGTTCGATAAAATCGGGCAAAACTATTACATCGCTGTCTGTGAAGATGATAATCTCTCCCCTCGCCTCCCTTATTCCTCTATTTCTCGTCTTTGGTAGGCCCATTCTTTGTCTGTTCTTCAAATACCTTAAGTGGCAGGGAAGATGAAGAGACCTTACCATCTGTTCCGTCCCATCAGTTGAGCCATCGTCAAGCAGAATTATCTCGTATTTATCTGGAGGATAGGTCTGATTGGACAGGGCTTCAAGGGCTTTTTTTAGTATCCATTTCCGGTTATACGAGGGAATGACAACACTTGCTTCGATCACCTCTTTACTCCTTATCGTAGAGACCAAATTTTTTTAGCCCCTCCCTTAATCCCTCAGCATAAACATGCACTAAATAAAGGCTTACCATGAAATTTAAAAGGGGACTGCTTTTATTAGATGAAAAAGAAAGCTTCTTCTTTATTTTTTTCTCCATCCACCCCTTAAAGAACATCAACCTATCATAAAAAAGATATCGAAACCTTATCTCACGCTTTACCCTCCTTGAGGGATGTTTCTTATAGTAAAGGGCAGCGTTTATCCCCCTATCTTTTGCCTTCTCAAAAAGTTCGGAGAAGTTGGCCAAAGCCTTCCCTCTTTTTACATGAAAGGCATAAGCTCTTCTGTTTTTTATCCTCCTTATCCCCATCTCTTTGAGCCTTAATCCCAGCTCTCTGTCAAACCATCCGTATCCTTTGCCGAATTCCTCATCAAATAGTCCTGCCTTAATTATATTCTCCTTCCGGCAGGAGGTATTGGCAGTGATGAAAGATGCTCCAAAAAAATCAAGGAAGGCAAGAAATTTCCCCCATTTGCTCTCAAACACCCCTTCTATCCTGGATGTATTTATAGCTGGTCCATCAACTATTATGTCCCTGTGTTTTTTGTGAAGCCTCATGTGCTCCCTGACGAATTCAGGAGGAGCTAAGATATCTGAATCGATGAAGATTATCACCTCTCCCTCAGCTTTGCTAATTCCAAGGTTTCTGGCCTTGCTTGGTCCTCTTCTTTTAGTGTGCCGAAGATATTTTAGCTTGCAGGAAGGCTTCTTGCTCCTTATCATCTTTTCTGTTCCATCATTTGACCCATCATCGACCACGACAATTTCATACTTATTCGAAGGATAATCCTGACAGAACAGGCACTCAAGCGACATTTCCAACAGGTCCCTTCTATTGTATGTGGCGATGACTACACTTGCATCCATGGAAGAAGCCTAACCTTATGTTTTTTCATCCCTTCCCTTAGCCCTTGTGCATAAACGTAGCTTAATTTCCAGTTTATGAGTAAGTTTAGCAAGAACTTGCTCTTATTTTTCTTTGCCGAAGAAAGCACCTTTTTCCCGAAGTCTTTATCTATCCACCAGATGAATCTGCTAAGGAGAAGGGTATGTATCCTTATGTTTAGCTTCACCTTCAAACTCGGATGCTTCTTGTAATATAAAACAGCGTTTATGCCTCGCTGCCTCCACTTCTCACATAAGGAGGAAAGATCTGAAAGTTTTCTTTTTTCCTGATAGTGATACACTATAGCCTCTACGTTTCTCTTTACCTTAAGTCCGAGCTTCTTGAGTCTTAATCCAAGTTCCCAATCATGCCATCCATAGCCTTCAAATTCCTCGTCAAACCCACCCACCTTGAGCAGATACTTTCTTCTGACTGACAGGTTTGAGGTGATAAGTGAGGGGCCCGAATGATTAAATAATAACTCGTGCCTCTTCCTCCTTTCTATATCGCTAAATACATCTGTAAGTTTATCCGTGCGCACCGTAGGACCGCTGACCACCACATCATCAAATTTGC
>QMPZ01000138.1 GCA_003648815.1 Candidatus Aerophobota bacterium
ATTAGTCCTCCCCTTCCTTCTATGTACTGAAATGTACTTATACCATAATGGGTAACCAGCACTGCAATGACGTTATCAGTAGCTAAGTAATCCTTAACGGACCAGGTGTCATAAGATTGCTCAAAGGGCCAGCTGCGCACCGGACCAGAACCAACCCGTCTCCCATTTACATATACCACATATCTGGAGACAGCAGTTATATTGAGCAAGGCCTCATCAAAATCATCAGGGCTAATAAATTTTTTTCTAAAAGCCAGCCAACAGTTCCTGGGATGCTCTTCTTCGCTATACCAGATCCACTTTGCCTTCCAGTTCATAGCCTACACTCCTTCCTGCTTTTAATATAACTATTTCCCCGGCAAAATCAACAAACTTGAATTAGCAATTTAAGCAAAGAAATGGGTATAGACCTTTAAGTTTAATAACCTTCGACTAACTTTCTTTTAAGCTCCAGATAATACAAGAAGTTTTCCAGGGGCACATCAGGTGGCACTGTATGATCAACGGTCGGAATGTAGCCACCTTCCTTTAGCATGGGCAAAATCTTCCTTCTCACCTCCTTCTCAATTGCCTTTTTATCTTTGGCCAGCTCGCGCTTATCAATCCCTCCCATTAAAGCTAAGTTTTTTCCGTATTTTTTGCGAATTTTTACCGGATCCATTCCCGCAGCTGCCTCAAGTGGAAAGTGACAATTTATTCCTGCCTCAATCAACAGGGGAATTAAATCTTCGGTATTTCCATCGCTATCCAGTTCAATAACTTTCACGCCATGCTTGCGAAGGAATTCGACAATTTCTCTGTGTCGGGGTAGGAAGAATTCCCGATAAATCTTTGGAGAAATTAATGGTCCGGACTTATAGGCAAAGTCCTCATTAAAGATAAAGGCATCGACTTCAACTTCCTTTAACGCCTTCTCGGTGGTCTTGATAAAAAATTCCACCATAAAATCCAATATTTCATGAATAAGGCTTGCTTGATCGAAAAAGGCATAGGATAAATTTTCGGTGCCAAACATTTGCCTGAGGTTCCAATAAAGACCACCAAAGCCACAGTTTTCCGTAAGATAAAGGGGATAGTCCCTGTTTTGCCATTTTTTCTTCAGTTCATTCCAATTTTGTGGATAACGAGTCGGCTCATAAGGGTCGAAATGCTTTTTCATCTCCAGAAAATCGGAGCGGTTCTTCACAAAAAAATCCATATATGTATCCATGGAAAGTCGCGTACCCCTCGCAGTCCCTTCTTTTAATCCTCTGTGTTTCTGCCCCCATCTGTCTATAAAGATTATGTATCTGTCAGTTTCCTCGATGGTCTTTTCAAAACCCGGAATTGGCCCCATATCCAGCTTAATGAACTCCCTTTTATCCAAATGGGCAAATTTTACCTCGCCCCTGAACCAATCACCTTGTAGCTCCTCCTCTTTTAGCCCCTCCCGTAGCCACCTCTCATAAGTTTGCCCCCAAATTCCTAACTCATAATATGGATAGCGGTCAGCATGCTGAAAGCTCATCGTGGCAAGGTATCTTTCTCGGTCATTCATTTATTAATCTCCTATTCAATTTAATCGCCGTAAAAGCTTTTCAACTCTTCACTTTCCTCAACAATTCCTTTGCCTTTTGAACCATTCCCTCCACTATCATCTCGCAGGCCCTTCGTCCAATTTCTACTGAGGCTTTGCCTCTGGGGTCAGTACCCACAACTCCAATCAAGGGCTCCCCGGGTCGGTCAAAATAAACACTGATGTCCACGCAATCTGGACGTAAATACCATAAATATGATGTCTCCCATAGGGCAGCATGGTCGCCCCCAACATTTGGATTTGAAGGACAGTAATCAAATTCGGTTCCAGCAAAAACCTGAGTATCATCAAAGGTCTTGTTAAATTTCTTAACTACCGGCATAGCCCAATCCTTAATTGGATAGTGGCCGCACAAAAGACATACTGCTTTCATCTCCAGTGTATTCAGCTGAACAAATAGATGATACAACAGCTCCTGATAAAATTTTATCTGTTCCTTCGCCGTCTTTCCAAAGTAGGACTGAGAAAATTTTGAGCTTTGAAACCCCATCTTTGATTTAATTTCACCCCTTTCGTCATGATTAGCCTCCATTAGTCCGATGATTCGTGGCTCTCCATACCAGAGGGTGGGAAAGGCAAAGCCGCCAGAGCGAGCTGCCGCAAGCTCGCAGAGCCTCTCAGCCTTTAGAGCATCGTTACCCACCGCAAGATGCTCTCCATGCCACTCCAACCCACCCAGGCCTACAAAAGCAGCGGGAAACTTTCTGCGCCGAGCAACTATTTCATGAGGCAGCATCTCCTCATATCGAACTTTGTCCATATAACTCCTCCCACAAGATACTTGAGGGGGATTCACTTCGCGTCTCTTTCTCAATGGCCCGATCGGCTAAAACGACCCTCGCTTCGGCCGGGAAAGTCGGGCCCGCTCCCCTTTTTGAAGAGTTTTTATTCTGAAAGAATCATTGAAATTCCTGTACCCCCCAAATAAGATGATACGAGAAAAATGGTAATTGTGCCTTAATCTTTTCTCGCTTGATCATTTCATCCTTCTCAGTAAACTTCGCTACATAAATTTCTTACCGGTTGCTTCCTCATAAATAGCCAGAATGTTCTCCAATGGAGCATCTATCTGGATATCATGAGAAGGACAAAAGATATATCCTCCGCCTTTACCAATAACCTTGATTCGGTGGCGCGCTACGGCACGACATTCCTCTACCGTGCCATAGGGAAGAAGTCGTTGAGTGTCAATCATGCCGCAGTAGGTTAATTTATCTCCGAACTCTCTTTTTAGCCTCTCCGGGTCCATATTCGCCGGCTCAGTTTGAACTGAATCGAGAACATCCAAGCCCATTTCAATAAAACGTGAATGAAGAAAATAGGTCGAACCACAGGAATGGAGCCAAACCTTCGCTCCATAACTATGAGCAAGATCAAAAAATCTTTGATATCGAGGCCGAAAGAAAGAATCAAACATTTCTGGGCTGACCATAAGTCCCTTTTGTGTTCCTAAATCCTCCCCAAGGTGAACTATATCTATTTTACCCTGACCAGCCTCCAATCCTCTTCGCAGATACTCATACCAGAAATTTACCCGATGATCGATGATAGAAATTCCAACTTCATCCTGAAGGGCGATGTCCATTAACAACTGCGCCATACCCCGTCCTCTCACTCCGGCACCATTGATAATATCAGGTATACCAGCATTGCCTAAGACAATAGCAAAACCCTCATTGCGTTTGATCTGGTCTGGAATAACTGAATAGTCAAAGTCATCAGGACTGGGCCAGGGATAATTTTCCACTTCATCCATTGTTTTAAAATTAGCAAAGGGTAAATATACAGGTTCAGGATACGTTCCACTCATATCAATGGCGTCTAAGTGATAAGGAGAATTTTTATAGCCAGCTCCCCACATGTCATACATATCAATACCACTACCTGGTAGTGGTTTTTTAGGCTTCTTTAAAGGTTTAGGTCCCACATAGCGAAAGTCCACCTCAAACACTTCCTTAAGGTCTTGCCCTTTGAAATAGTCAGTGAGGAGTTTTTTGACCTCTGGTGTAGCATAAAATTGAATCGGTGGCCGATCAGGCTCCTGATGCTCTATGGCCATTTTCACTCTCTCACGCGGCAATAGTTCGTTTTTTACCTTCACTTTTCCCTCCAAAATTTTAGCATCCATTTAGAAAAATCATTTTTTCTCAATGAGTTAGTTCATCGAATCTATATCACAACTTCTTATAAAGTCGAGAAAGAAGTCAATTTATCTTCAAAGATACTTTATCTGGCTTTTTCTAGATGAGGTAGTTATTAAAACTACCTGGCGGTAGTCATCTTTT
Organism: Candidatus Aerophobota bacterium; assembly: GCA_003648815.1. Taxonomy (GTDB): domain Bacteria; phylum Aerophobota; class Aerophobia; order Aerophobales; family B47-G16; genus B47-G16. The sequence continues at coordinate 3,862 of QMPZ01000138.1, forward strand.
CCTCCCCAGACGCCTCATGAGATAATCCATATATTCACACATATTGCGCCAGGAAATATCAGGAGGTGCGCCATGGTCTAAGTGAGGAATATATCCTCCTTCCTCTACCACAGGAATAACCCGGTTCACCTCCTCTTTCATAGCCCTGCCTCCTCTGGCGACTGCTCGTTTATCTATTCCTCCCATCAAGACCAGATCTCTGCCATATTCCTTGCGCATCTTCACCACATCCATCCCCGCCTTAACTTCGCAGGGATATACACCATTTATTCCTGCCTCAAGCCATATGGGTATAAGCTCCCAGATGTTGCCATCGCTGTCCACGAATATGTGCTTTATTCCTTTGCTATGAAGCCAATCACATACACGCCGATAATACTTCAAAGCCATCTTCCTGTACATTTTCGGGTTTATAAGTGAACCCTTATTAAATGCCATATCCTCCCAAAACATGAAAGCATCTAAGGAGCAGTACTTTAAAATCTCCTCGGTAATTAAAATTATGGATTCTGCTCGCTCTGCCATCATCTCTTCCACAAGGACAGGATCATCATAAAAAGCAATGCATAAGTTGGTCAAGCCCATCAAGTTTCTCAATGGACCGAAAAAACCACCCCATCTATCTGCATAACACATTACAGGATATTTCCCCCTTGACCAGAGGGAAAGTTTTCGTCTCCAATCCGACGGAATGCGTTGATGAAAATTTGGTTGAAGCCTTTCTCTGCGAAATTTCTGAAAATCCTCTCTTGTCCTTACAGGGAATTTCAAAAATTGAGGCATGCTTGAA
>QMPZ01000139.1 GCA_003648815.1 Candidatus Aerophobota bacterium
AAAACACAAGGCCGCCGAAACAATCGTCAATACGGGAAGAGCTCCAAAGGACTGGACCTCTAAGTTTGAAAGGAAGATAAAATTGACGAAGGAAGCAGGGGGAAGCCCAAGCAGAATTATGGCAATAAAGGAAAAGGCGAGGGGAACTCTCCTGAAGAAGATCGACCAGCTCACCGAATACTTTAAGGCCTCCACTTTGGTTCAGGACGAGGAGACCAGGCAGATACTCTTAAATGAGCTCCGTAAGGCCCGCAGACGATGGGAGGAGGAAGATTGGGAGGAAATCATAGCCTCCTGAAGACTGACAAGGGAAAGAGAAAGATGTGGTCTTATCTTTTATGCTATACATTATGGGTCATTACAGCAGCCTTGGGATTTTTAGACTTAATTGCTGCCAGGAGCCTTTGTCTGACACTTATGGGTGTTGCTTCATTAAGCCGCTGGGTTGCTCCTGCTGTAGACAAGTTCATCTTCCTGGTCTTCGGCATTGTGTGGTTGATCCTGGTTATCTTTAGCGAGTACTATTATCGAAATAGCATTCCTAAAAAGAGACTGTGGCAAAGTTTTTCCTTGATAGCGGGCATAGAGCTATCATTTCTTTCCCTCTCCCACCTTTTTCCCTTTTTAATTCTTGGACTGGGAAAATTAAGCTGGTTTAACCTTCTCGTTATAGGAACGGAGTGTGCTGGAGGAACAGTTCTTCTCCTGTTCGCCTTTCATTCGTCCCACCGAAGAAAAATTAGCGGAGCTAAAAGTTAACATGGGATAGAGGAGGAATTACGATGTCTGAGAAGCTTGTCCGGGTGATCGATGCCTTGAAAAGGAGGTTGAGGGCACTTGTGGCTTATCGAGAGCAGAAGGAATGGAGGTTTGAGCGAGGAAAAATGAGGGGTGCTGAGAGGCTGGATTACGACGATGCCTCCTGGAAGACGGTAACCTTTCCCTACAGCTGGAAAAGCAAAGGAGAGGAAGGATGGTTCAGAAGAAAAATAGTCGTTCCTGAGGAGATTGAAGGAGTCTCTACAAGAGGCTCGAGGATAGAGATATTTTCTCCCAGTGTGATGCTCACCCCTACCGAGGTCTTCGTGGACGGTAAAAAGGTATTTTCTGCCGAGCATTGGGCAGACTTCAGGGGCCCAAGAATTCTCATATCTTCAGATGCCTCACCTGGCAAAAAGCATCTCATCGTCATCCATACCCTTGCTAAGGAAGGTCTGGTAAGCATTCCCTCCATTGAGGTATGCTACAACAAGGTGGATGATCTCGCCTTCGAGCTTTCCTCCTTCATAGAGGAGCTGAAATTTGCCCAGAGGCTGTCCGGAGGAAAAGAACTTTCTGAAAAGGCTGTCTCTGGATTAGAGCCAGGAGTCATCTTAAAGCTGGAGCCTCACGAGCTCTTGGCTACAATAGAGAGGATGAGAAAGACCCTATCCCCTCTCAGGTCCTTAGCAAAGGAATATGTGATTCATCTTATAGGACATGCTCATATAGATATGAATTGGCTCTGGCCATGGGAGGAAACGGTGGATATCTGCAGGAGAGACTTTGATACGGTAACACGCCTAATGGAGGAGTTTCCCGAGCTCTGTTTCTCCCAGAGCCAGGCAGTGACCTACAAGATAGTGGAGGAAAAGTTTCCTCAAATCTTTGAGAGGATAAAGCAAGCTGTAAAGAAAGGAAGATGGGACGTCACCGCATCCACCTGGGTGGAAGGGGATCTGAACATGGCCAATGGAGAGGCGATAGTCCACCAGATTCTCTATGGTAAGGGATATGTCAGGGAAAAACTTGGGGTTGAACCGAAAATCTGCTGGGAACCTGATACCTTTGGTCATCCCTGGAGCATACCCCAAATACTCAGAAAGAGTGGCATAAGCTACTATTATTTTATGAGATGTGGCAAGGGTCATCCCATGTTCTGGTGGGAAGGTCCTGATGGTTCAAGGGTCCTGGCCTTCAACAGCGTATATAACGCCTTTGTGAATCCTGAGCAACTTGCTCGGTTAAGCGAGGAATTTGAGAGAAGGTTCGGGACGAAGACCTCTATGTTTGTCTATGGCGTCGGTGACCACGGAGGAGGTCCTACCAAGGAGGATATAAAGATTGCTCGCAAACTCAACGAAAAGGACGTTTTCCCTCGCGTCGAATTCAGCACTACCGAGAGGTTCTTTGAGGCTATCTCTGAGGAAAAACCGAACCTGCCCGTGGTCAGGGATGAGTTAAACTTCATCTTTGATGGCTGTTATACAACTCATAGCGATATAAAGAAACACAACAGAAAATGCGAGCGACTTCTTCTGGAGGCAGAGATAGCAGGCTCGATAGCAAAGCTTCTAGGCGGGGATTATCCTGCTCTCAAGGAATCCTGGGAAAAGACGCTCTTTAATCAATTTCATGACATTCTCGATGGAAGCGCTATTCACCTCTCCTATGAGTACTCGAATAAGTTGGCAGAGGAGGCGGAAAAAGAGGCAGAAAAGGCTATTTTCAAGAGCCTCTCTTTCATAGCGAGGAACGTTAAGGCGGAAAGGGAAGGATTGCCTGTTCTCGTGTTCAATCCCCTTGCCTGGGAAAGAACCGACATCGTAAGGATGAACCTGCCGGAGGACCTTCCCTCATCTTTTGTGATAGAAGATGAAGAGGGAAATATCTGTCCTGCTCAGGTTTTGGAGGAAAGGCTCTTATTCGTAGCCTCAAAGGTACCTCCCTTAGGATATAAGGTATTCTACATCGTTGAGGGCGAAAAGGAGGAAGGAAATATCGCCTCAAAGGAGCCCCTTACCTTAGAGAATGAATTCTTTACCTTGAGGATCGATGAAAAATCTGGAACTATAGCTTTCCTTTACGATAAGGAAAACGACAGGTTTGTGATGAGCAGGCAGAGGGAGGGAGCAAGAGGTCCTGAAAGGCTCGAACTTACCTGTCCTGTTATGAATAATCTTCTTCAGGTGCTTTATGAACTTCCCCACGGTATGTCCGCCTGGGTGATAGGACCTATCGGTTCCATAAAAAACCTGGTGACGAATCCAGAGATAAAGCTCATCTCCTCAGGTCCTGTAATGGGAAAGATCAGAATAAAGCATAAGTTCGAAAAATCCACCATCACCCAGGATATATCCCTTTACCGGAACGTTCGCAGAGTTGATTTTGAAGCCAACATAGACTGGCGTCAGGTCGCCAGTTCCGACGAAGAGGCGCCGATGCTTAAGGTAAGTTTTACCCCCATATTGAATAAGACCAGGGCCACCTTTGAGATACCCTTTGGACATATTGAAAGGGTAGCTGATGGAAGGGAAATGCCCGCCCTTCAATGGGTGGACATATCAGACGAGGAATACGGGCTGAGCCTACTAAGCGACACCAAATACGGATTTGACGTGAGGGGAAATACCATCCGTATGACTCTGGTGAGGACGAGCTATGAACCCGACCCTGTGCCCGATGTGGGAGAGCATAACTTCAGATACGCTCTCTACCCCCACATGGGAAACTGGAAGGATGCAGATACGGCAAGAAAAGGCTATGAGCTTAACCATCCCCTTATAGGAATGACCATATCCTCGAAGGGAAAAAATTTACCTTCTGAAAAATCCTTTGTCAGGATAGAGCCGTCCAACGTGATAATGACCTGCTTGAAAAAAGCGGAGAAGTCCGATGATCTTATTCTCAGGCTGTACGAGAGCAAGGGAGAAAAGGCTAAGGTAAAAGTTGAACTTGGCTTTTCCATAAGAGAGGCTCAGGAAACGGACCTGCTTGAGAGACCCATCAAATCACCACTTAACCGTGAAAGCTACGGATTTTCCTTTTCCATAGATCCTCATGAAATAAAGACTTTCAGGCTTTCTCTATAAAAGGGTAAGATCACAAATTAAGGGGCTGAGCTCATCTCTTGTCTTCCCCGAAGAGCCTGGGAGAGAGTAACCTCGTCAGCGAACTCCAGATCTCCCCCTGCTGGAAGTCCATGGGCCAGGCGGGTTACCTTGACTGAGAGGGGGGAAAGTATCTTGAAAATATAGATAGCCGTGGTCTCTCCTTCCACATCAGGATCGGTGGCCAGGATGACCTCTTTAACCTTCTCCCTCTTGACGCGCTCCAAAAGACTACTGATGGCGATATCCTCAGCCTCGACTCCTTTGATAGGAGAAATGGCTCCTCCCAGCACGTGATAAACCCCCTTATATTCACCTAATTTTTCTATGAGGAAGACATCTTGAGGTTCTTCCACTACACAAATGATGGACCTATCCCGGCTTTTATCTCGACAAATTTGACAGGGATCCTCTTCGGTGATGTTATTGCAGATGGAGCAGTACCTAACCTTTTCCTTGAGCTCCCGGATAGCTTTGGTTAAGTTAATGGCACCTTCTTTGGGCATCCTCAAGATATAAAAACATAAACGTTGAGCGGTCTTCTCACCAATGCCGGGAAGTTTACTCAACTCACCTATCAACCTATCTACGGATTTTACGGAATACATCGGACATCAAGAAAGCCTCAGGGCATTCCCCTCCGTCGCTGAGGATGCTCCTTGAAACGATATTGAGGGAGCAATGTTTCACATTTCCCCCTCAACGCTTCGCTGCTCCCCCCTTTGT
>QMPZ01000140.1 GCA_003648815.1 Candidatus Aerophobota bacterium
AATTAATTTTTATAATCTATTTTAGGTTTATTTGAATTTTCTCTTACCTGTAAGGATCGGCTGCATCACGAAGGCCATCGCCCAAAAAGTTAAACATCAGGACAGTGACAATGACAAATATCCCGGGGATTAGAAGCCAGGGATAAAGAGCAATGACGCTCAATTGTTGAGCATCCTTCAGCAAGGCGCCCCAACTAACTGCTGGGGGTTGAATACCTAATCCCAAAAAACTCAAGGCTGTCTCTCCCAAGATCATTTGAGGAATGGCCAAGGTCAGGTTTACTATGAGATAGCTGGTAAATGAAGGAAGAAGGTGTCTTGTTATTATCCACCTGTCATTTGCTCCCCCTACCTTAGCCGCCGTAACAAAATCTTCCTCTCTTAAGCTTATGAGTTTTCCTCTCACTACTCGGGCCAACGCGGGCCATCCCATAAGGGAGAGGATAATAGTGATAGCAAAATAAACCTTAATTACTGGCCATTCAGCTGGTACAGCTGCAGCTAAAGCCATCCAAAGAGGAATTCTTGGGATGCAGATGAAAAATTCTATGGTCCTTTGAATGAGCATATCGATTGCGCCTCCATAAAATCCTGATATTCCTCCTAAGACAGATCCTAACACAAAGCTTATAGCAACTCCCACCAGCCCTATAGATAAAGAAATACGAGAAGCATGAATAGTCCGGGAGAATAAATCTCTTCCTAATTTGTCCGTTCCGAACAAAAATATAGTTCCCTTTTTTACTCCAAAAAGGTGAACATCTGTTTCCAACAAGTTCCATAGCTTATATCTATCACCACGGATAAAAAAATAAATGAAGCATCTTTTACTTTTATCTTCCATATATTTGAAACGCCAAGTTACTGGATCCAACTCTCTTTTTATTCCGTAGACGAAAGGATGAAGATGGAACTGACCTTCTTTATCAAAAAAATGTATCTTTTGAGGAGGGCAATATTCAAAATCCGTTTGTTTCAGGATATCATAAGGGGCAAGGAAATTAGAAAACAGGGCCATAGCGTAAAAGATACTCAGTATAATACCACCACATATAGCAAGCCGGTGCTTCTTGAACTTACGCCACATAAGTTGCCATTGAGAGGCTATATAAAACTTTTCTTGGGCATCATTCTTTTCTTTTTTCATTTCATTTTCCCTTTTTCACTGATTCTCATATGGACCTTTCATATCGAATACGGGGATCCAGCCACATCAACAAAATATCAGAAATAAAAGTGCCTATCACGGTTAAAGAACTTACCAATAGAACTATACTCCCTGCTACATAACTGTCTTGGCTCATTAATGCTCCATAAAGTAAGGTTCCCGTGGTAGGAAGATTAAGCACTATAGCTGTGATCATCGCTCCAGAGACAATAGTAGGAAGGGTCCAACCTATTGTGCTAATTATAGGATTGATAGCCACTCTTACTGGGTATTTAAATAAAAGAGTTCTCTCCGCCACTCCCTTGGCTCTGGCTGTTACAACATAATTTTTTCTAAGTTCATCTAATAGACATCCCCGCATGACTCGAATGAGACCAGCGGTTCCCGCAGTACCTACGACTATTACAGGAATAGGAAGATGCTTTAACATATCCATAAATTTAGCCAAACTCCAAGGAGCATCTATGTATTGAGGGGAAAAAAGACCAGTTGGATTCAGACCAAAATAATTGAAGAGGATAAACATTAGCACCAAAGCCAAGAGGAAATTGGGCATCGCCAAACCTATAAAACCGAAAACGGTAAAAATATAATCTCCCATTGAATACTGATGAACTGCTGAATAAATTCCTATGGGAATAGCAACAGCATAGGTGAAGATCAAGGTAAAAAGGGATATTATAGCCGTGAGTGGCAATCTTTCAGCTATTAGGTCTATTACCGGTCTATTCCATTCAAAAGATTTTCCAAAATCTCCCTGAAGTATATTGCGAATCCACTTAAAGTAGCGAAGATATAATGGAAGGTCCAGACCGTACCTTTTGCGCAATGCGGCAATTTCTGCCTCATCCACCACCTCTCCACTTGCTTGCAGCTGCGATATATAAGAGGTTATGTAGTCACCTGGAGGAAGCTCGATAATAACGTAAGAAGCAACAGAAAGTATCCATACCACAACGCCCATATATATAAGCCGGCGAAGCATATAAGCTAACATCTTATTTTCTTATTATTAAAAGATTTCACGAAGGGGGCCTACTGTTAACCGGTAAAGCCCCCTTTTTTGAACTGAATTACCTTTTAAGAAACCACTGTTCTGGAAGGTAAGGTCTTGTCCAGTGGACATCCCAACCAAAGTACTCTTCATTCATTGAGACATTTCTCAATTCATTTTTCACTATGATGGGCCGGGGTATATAGCCTATAGCGCCGATATGGAAGATCCTCTCAGCGTGGAAATCAAAAATCTTTTGGGCCAGTTCAATATATTTTTCAGTACCCTTGGGAGTACTATACCATTCCTTAAGCCATTCAAAGTATTGTTTTATATCCTCCGGTGGTTCCCATCCAGATTTTCCTCCTGTGTCAAACCATTGGCGCCACTTTACAGCAGCACCAGTGGAACCAGCAAGTCCAAGCATCTGGTTATAATAGTTGATTGCCATATAGTGGCAAGTGAGTTCCATAGTCACTCCCAACTGCCAGACACCCGCATCATGTTCTCCTGTTTTTACACGTGTTGCCTCGTAAAAGGAACGTTCCTCTGGTTTTAAGTTTGTCTTAATTCCAACGGCTTCCCAATATTTTTTTACCATCTCAAGATAATCGGTTCTCTCTTCTCTTGGCCAGTATTCGATGGTTACAACCATTCTCTTCCCATCAGGTCTTAGCCTATAACCTTCTGGGTCTCGCTTATCCAACCCTATTTCATCCAGGAGCTTGTTGGCCAGTTCTGGATCATATTGAGCCCAAGCCTCAGCCCATTCTTTCTTATAAAAGCTACAGTCAGGATGACATGTAGCTTGGCGGACCACGCCTTTCCCAAAGTAGAGTTTCTTATTTATCTCCTCCCGGTTTATAGCTACAGAAAGTGCTCGTCTGAACTTAACGTTCTGGAAGATTTTTCGCTTTACAGGATCCGGATGGTTCAAGTTAAATGCAATGTTGTTATGTGTGGCAGCTGTACTTTTTGCTAGCATAACGCGATATCCACCTTTTTTCTCATTTGCTTTATAAAGAGGATAATCCTTCACACTCGCAGCGAAGCCATAAAAATCGACGCCTCCTGTTATGACTGTCATTTTTTGAGCTTCTAGATCAGGAATCACTTTCACAATAACCTTATCAATATAAGGAAGCTGATTTCCATTCGTATCTACTGCCCAATAGTATGGATTACGTTCCCAACTTTTATAGCTGGCTGTTGCCTTTTTTAACCTCCAAGCCATCGTAACGGGAAGGTTAGGGTCAGATATACCTGGTCCAGCGTCACAGTGAAACTCAAATGCTTCCCACCAGTAGTCATACCCTTCCTTTTTTGCGAGTTTATTTGCATCTGGGTTATATTTTATGTGCCACTTATTAAGATAATGTTTTGGATGATAAAAGCTACCCTGCGCCAAGGCACTCATCTGGGCGGGAAAAGTAGGATTCGGTTTAGCAAAGTGAATACGGAGAGTATAGTCGTCTATCTTCTCAAACTTTGCTGGCTCATTACCTAGTTTCCATTGTAAAGGTACTGTTGGAGTAAGTTCCTTGTTTAGGATAACGTCCTCCCACCAGAAGAGTACATCATCAACTGTAAAGGGATGTCCATCTGACCATTTTAACCCTTTTCTAAAATAAAGAGTAAAAACCTTGTAATCCTTTGAAGCATCGTAACCCTTAATAAAGTTTGGAAGCACTTCACTACAGGTGTCATTGCGTCTAAGCAAAGATGCGTACCGTCCCCACTGGAAATCCTCATTGCTTTTAATACTTGCCACACAGAAGTTCACCGTTCCTCCATATTTACCGATTCCCTCTCCAGGTTTCACCACCATAGGTTCCCGAGGAAGTCTCTTTTCTATCGGGGGAAGTTCCCCTGCTGCTACTTTTATTTTAAGCATGGGGGCTTCGTCGAATCTCGATATTTTCTTTCCAGTAATTTCCTGGTATTTTTCCAAGGTGGCATATATATGATCCTCTGTCTTAAACTCCTGTCCAAATACTGATAATGTTCCCAGTACATATATAATAACACTTAATAGAATTGTCATTCCTAACTTCATTTTTTTCCTCCAATAGGTTTAATGCACTGTCAAATTTTACCCCTCAAAATTGACCTGAGTTCTTTATAGATGACATCGTTCATTTTTCGGCGGAAAGCTCTCAAAAGAGAAAATAATTTTTCAACACTTTCTCTCTTGGAAAGTCTTCCTTTCCCAAGCTAATGGGCCTATTTATTTTCTTACCTTTCACCTCCTCCCGGCCCTGTTTTTAGCTCTTCCGTCAAAGATCTAACTTCGCTACCAATGTTAATACATTTTATACTAAAGGCTTTTTGAGGCTAAAATACAATCTCAGCAGTACCTTTGGTATGCTCTATCTTTTTCTTTGGAAGCCTTTTGTAGAGGAAAAGACCTCTTGAATTTCTCTCGAT
>QMPZ01000141.1 GCA_003648815.1 Candidatus Aerophobota bacterium
ATAAAGGTAATCGAGAGAGATGAAGGAAGATCTGTGTTCAAGGCGAGCCTGCCTGTGGAGAGCGTCCTTAATCCCTCAGGTAGAGTCGATGAGTGGTTGTCAAATATCGAAAAAAAGTATACCCAGACCATCTATGAGTGTAGAAAAATATTAAGAAAACCTAAATCCCGCAAAAGGATTGATCCTGAGGTGTACTGGAGGGTTGGCGATCTAATCTTAAAATTTATGAAAGACCTGGAAAGGACCCCCTTTTATCTGTGTAGAAAATATGCCTTTTTTGCTCGGGATTTAGGCCTTTCAGAGACGTCAATCTACAAAATCGTCCGCTTCAGGAAAAAATACCCCGACAAGAGGTTAATAGATCCTGCCCTTCCCTGGAACCTCTATCGAGAGGGAAAGATATAGACCCTAACGTCAAGGAGAGAAGTATGAACCCAGATAGCGCACTCCATTAGGAAACTATTTTCCGACCTGTAGTTTGGCTGCCTTCACTGTGTTTTTCAGGAGCATAGCTGTGGTCACAGGACCCACTCCTCCAGGAACAGGGGTGATAAATGAGGCTCTTTCCTTAGCTACCTCAAACTCCACATCTCCCACGATCTTGCCCTCCACTCGATTTATCCCTACATCTATTACAATAGCTCCTTCTTTGATCCACTCCCCTTTGATCAGGTTTGCCTTCCCCACCGCTACAATCAGAATCTCGGCATTCTTTACATAATAAGGAACCCTTCCCCTCTCACCGGTGGCGATATGACAGACGCTGGTGGTGGCGAACTTGTTCAAGAGTAAAAGGGCAGTAGGTTTTCCCACGATATCGCTATGCCCCACAACGGTGACCTCCTTGCCATAAAGGTCTACTCCAGTGGAGTTTATAAGCTCCATTATTGCCATTGGCGTACAGGGTCCCAGTACAGGCCTACCATAAAGCACCAGTCCCATGTTAACGGGAGTGATTCCCTCGGCGTCCTTTTTAGGATTAATTCTCTCCTGCAGGGCTCGGGCATTCAAATGGGAAGGGAGGGGCATCTGGAGAATTATTCCGCTCACCGCCTCATCCTTATTCAGCTGATCAATAAAATTTTCCAGCTCTTCTTGAGAGACCGCCTCCTCGAACTGATGCAAGTTATACTTGATTCCCACCTGTTCACAGGCCCTCCTCTGCGAGCGAATGTAAATCTTTGATCCAGGACTTTCCCCCACTTGAATGGCGGACAGGGAAGGAACGATTCCTTCCCCCTTCAACTCCTCTATCTCCTTCTTTAATCTTTCCTTTATCCTGTCCGCGATTTTCTTTCCCTCTATGAGTTCTGCCGGCATTTTTGTCTCCTTTACGTTAAAAAATTATACCACCACGGTCTGTATACCCAAAAACTTACAAAATTCGGCCACCACACTCGTAATATCTCCATGGATTATGGAACCGTGATGGACAAATCCCTCCTCAATTAAGGTTCGATAAAGCTTATCTAAGTCATCTACCTCCACCCAGCTCCAGGAACCTCTAAGGTTTTCCTCGCTGGGAATTATTCTACCCTTGCTGATGAGCATCTTAAACTTCCCATCGTATTCGACCAGCCGGTTTATGGTAATCTCGCCGCTCTTAAGTTGAAACTCAGCTGTCCCCATGGTCTTTTCCGGCCCAAATATCTTATCCTGTATGCTGTGGACTCTCAGGCGTATTTTCTGCCCTCTGGCTGCAAGGGATATAGGAGCATTGCCACAATGCCAGGCCAAGAAGGTATTCGGCCTTGATTGATGCTGAATGGTGAAGTCAATAAAATGAGGAACCGTCTGTTTAAGAGAGGCCAAATATTGTACCAGCATGGTCAGGGCTCCATGAATGTCCACCTCACAGGAAGTCATAATGCCCTGGTCGGTAAGCCTTCCCATGGTCATACAGGGAGAGATGCCGTAGACCTGTTGCATAGCTGGCCAGCACTGCACTCCCATAGCGCTTAGCTTCTTCTCCTTGGCAAAGTTCTTCAGGACAATCTCAAGGCGAGCGGCCTTTTCAAGCACCTCCTCGCTTATCCCTTCCCAATCAAAGGAGCTCTTGATCTCGTTTACAATTCTGGATATCTGTCCATCTTCCTTCAAGGAGTTTGCCATATCAAATACATCCGCTAAGGAAATTGGCACCACCCTCTGGCCAAATTGCTCGATCATGGGAAATTCGTTGATGGCGCAGGTCTCAAACTGTTCTGGCCGCGGGCCGACCAGCCCAACCCTTGCTCCCTTAAAACCTCTCACGGCAAAACAAACACGAGCAAACTCCGCCACCTTCTTAGGGAATATCTCCTCTTCGGGAAATACGTTTCCCAGGAAGGTGAAGGGAATCTTTCTCCGGTAAAGGCCCGAGGCAATGGAAAGAGTTCCACAGAATGCATCAGCCCTCCTGTTTCCGTCCTCAGTGAAAGGACCTTCCTTGGTGCTGAAAAGAAGAACTGGAATCCCTGGTATATTCTGAGCTATGCTGACAGCTGAACGTTCGTCCCCAAAGGTCATAGCACCGATCATAATTCCATCTATATCCTTTTCCTTAAAGAATCTTATGAGCTTTTCGGCATCCTCGTCATCACGGACCAGTCCCTTCTTGGTGAGAGTATCATCTGGATGAATGATCTCTATTTTGTCTTTCTCGCATACGCTCTCCAAAGCTTTTAAGACCCTTTTCTTCATCTCCACAGCCCAACTCTCGTCAAAGGGGTCTCTTTGAGCCGGGACAAAACCAATTTTTACTCTTCCCTCCATCTTTTTCCTCCTTGTAGTGCTTATAAAGATTTTAATATCCTCAGGACCTCTTGATGTATCCTCCCGTTGGAGGCGACGTATCTTTTGGTATCCGTCGTCCACCTGTTGCCGTCAAAGTCTGTCACCTTCCCTCCAGCTTCCTCCACTATGAGGGCTCCTGCAGCAAAATCCCATGGCTTGTCAGAGTATTCTATACATAAGTCCACACATCCCCTTGCCAGAAGAGAGAGGTTCTGGGAAGATGAGCCAAACATCCTCACGTTGAAGATCTTGTCTACTAACCTTCCGAGGTGATCAAACATGTTCTTCTTGTCGAAGCGAATGCTGCTATCATAGATCATGGTCACCTCATTTAAACTTCTTTTTGAAACCGCGATCTTTTCTCCATTTAAATATGCACCCTTGCCCTTTTCGGCCGTGAACATCTGATTAAAGTACGGCAGGTTTACCACACCCATTATCACCTCTCCCTGGCAGGAGAGGGCAATACAGACCCCGAATAGGGGAATTTGTCTGATGTAGTTGTGGGTACCATCCAGAGGATCTATTATCCACCTGTAACGGGAACTTTTGGCTGTCCTCACCTTTTCCTCGGAAAGGATATCGTGATCGGGGTAGGCTTGACTTATTATCTGAGCAATTTTTTCCTCAGCCTTCAGATCCACATTGGTCACCAGGCTCGTAAGAGCAGCATCTTGCTTTGAACTGATCTTTTTGATCTTCCCGAAGTTATCCAGAAGTATTTTCCCTGCCTCCTTAGCTGCTCGAATGGCTGTCTCTATCATCTTTTTCCTTCCGATGTCTGATTCTGATAAAACTTTTTAATTATCTGCACCACTTGCTCGGGCTCATCTACCACATAAAAGATGTTTAAATCCTCAGGCTGAATGTATCCCCTGGGAATGAGAGTTTCCTTAAACCAGTCAATTAAGCCCTGCCAATATTTTTTCTCCACCAGTATTATTGGAAAGCGTTCTATCCTTTTGGTCTGGACTAACGTGATTGCCTCAGAAAACTCATCCAGGGTACCATAGCCGCCTGGGAATATGACGTAAGCTCGTGCGTATTTGATGAACATTACCTTGCGGGCGAAAAAGTAGCGAAAGGTAAGCAGGGTCTTAACGTAAGGGTTGGGCTTTTGTTCCTGAGGAAGCTCAATATTTAGCCCCACCGACTCTCCTCCTGCCTCCTTCGCTCCCTTGTTCACCGCCTCCATTATTCCTGGGCCTCCTCCGCTTATGAGGCCATATCCAGCCTTTACCAGAAGACGAGCCAATTTTTCTGCTTTACGGTAAGTAGGACTGGACCTTTTTGCTCGAGCTGAGCCAAAGACCGTCACCGCTGGTCCAATCTTAGAGAGAGTCTCAAAGCCCTCCACGAACTCCGCCATTATACGAAAGACACGCCAGGGCTCCTCCACGGTAAAATCACTTATCGGGTTTATCTTTCTTGAAGTCTCCACAGTTTATCTCCTTGTTCTGGATGAGGCAAAAATAGGCCCTCCTGTCCGAATTTTGCCTTTGTGGCTATTCTATAACAGATATTTCTATAAGTCAAGCAGAAAGAGTGAAGAGTGAAGAGTGAAGAGTAAAGAGTGAAGGGTGAAGGGTGAAGAGTGAAGAGTGAAGGAATCGCCGAAGATGGTTCATTCGGTGGTTAATTATGTCTTTTGGCGAGGCAGTGGCCTTAACCACCGCAGATCATGGCAGCTGCAGTTGTGCATAAAC
>QMPZ01000142.1 GCA_003648815.1 Candidatus Aerophobota bacterium
ACCAGCCCTGGGATATAAGCAGTGTAATCTCTGTTCCATCGTACTGGAGGGTCATACATTATCATCCTCAAATTTCCCATCCATGGATCATCGGGTAAATGCCAAGTACCGCCATACTGACCTATCTCCTCTACCGGCACTATCACCTGAGGATCCTCGGGAAGCCTCTTCTCCACGGGGGGAATCTCCCCGGCAGCCACCATTGTTCTGAGCATGGGAGCCTCATGGAATTTTTCAATTTTGTTTCCCGTGGTCTCTTCGTATTCCTGTGGAGTATTCCAATATGCTTGAGAGTCCTTTGCTACTGACATCGTAGTTAACCCCAGCAAGGCTATTACTACACTTAATAGTATCACTGTTAATTTTCGCATCACTTTTTACCTCCTTTTAGAGATGGTTCATTCTTTCCTGAAGGCTCCTAAAGAGAGTAATTTTTCAGCACTTCTCTCTTAAGAAAACTTTCTTTTCCCCAAAGCTAATGGGCCTATTTATTTTCTTAATTCCTCACCTCCCTTCCGGCCCTGATATGGTCTGCCTGATATATCTTTCTCAAGTTTTTCTCTTATCAGCGGAAAAGCTCCCCTGATGAGAATCACCTAAAAAATAGGTGGGACTCATCGCCTCTAAATCCAGTCCCCTTTGCTCCACCTCCTCTTCGACCTTCCTTGCCACCTCAAAACACTTCAAAAATCCAGCTCGGTACCTCCACCTCAAGTTTTTTTACCGCCTCAATTACCTGCTCGACTTTCTCCTCTCCGAACTTTTCCTTTAGCACCTCCAAGCCCAACTCTATCATTTTCTCGTTTTTAACCATGGTCAAGTTTCTCCTTATCGTTTTAAGATATACTTACTCTACCCCCCTTTCTGGTCAAGCTAATTGAGGGGGCAATGCTTCGCATTTCCCCCTCAACGCTTGCGCTGCTCCCCCTTAAAAATAAGGAAAAGTCTAATACTTTCCTATAGAATCAAGACTGTCTGACTTATATTGAGTAAACTCAACCACTACATGGTAGTCACAACTTTTAAGTTGCATGTATAAGCGCAAGCTAAGACCCTGAGGCTTTCTTAATAGGATTTTAACCTATCCTTACCTCCTTACCAGTTCTTGCTGATTCATAAATAGCATCTAACACCCTCATCACCCTTAAGCCCTTCTCACCTGAAGAAGATGGCTCCTTTTTTTCCCTTACGCACCTAATAAAGTGAACAATTTCCCTTTGTATCTTAGAGGTAAAATCCCCTTTTTCTATCTCAGGGGTTATCTCGACTGGGATATCCCCAGCATTCTGGTAAATTTTAAGAGGATTGGTCATCGCTCCTCCCTTTGTCCCAAAAAGGCTAAGGAAAATTTGGGATTTGGTAAATGCCTCCCAGCTTATCTCTAAGTTTATGGTAGCTCCATTACTTAGCTTAATTAAAGCAGAAGCTAAATCATCCACCGGCATAAATTTATTATAAGTTATCCCGTACACAGAGACAGCGTTAAAGTCATCAGCTATCCACATAGATAAATCAAGCATATGAGGACCCATATCTATGAGACCTCCCCCTCCTGATTTTTCCTTATCCTCAAACCAAGGAGAAAGAATTGACCTCCTTCTTAAGGCCACTGCTTTAATGTAATAAATATCCCCAAGCTCTCCTTGTTCAACGAATTTTTTTAAAATTTGAATTTCGGGTAAATAGCGATAGTTCATTCCTACCATTAAAATCCTCTTTCTCTCCCTGGCTACCTTAACCATTTTCTCTGCTTCCTGACTATTTAAGGCCATTGGCTTTTCCACCAAAACATGTTTTCCTGCTTCTAAGGCCTCAATTGTTACCGGACAGTGGAGAAAATTGGGTAAGGCAACACTTACCACATCTAACTCTTTTAGCTTGAGAAGCTCTTGATAATCCTTAAAAGAGTGAGGAACGGAATATTCTCGAGAAAACCTTTTTAACCTTTCCTCCTCTAGATCAGCAATAGCCCATACCTTTACCCCTGGGGTTTTACTATAACCATAAAGATGAGATTGTCCTATCCCCAATCCAATTACCCCTGCCTTAATCATCTCTATCCTCCATTTACTTTATTTTTTAGACAGTATTCTTCTCTCGTTTTACATAGCGCCTCAATATTTCTCCAAGGAGGTATACCTTAGTTCTCTCTATCACTCATGTTTATTGCCTTTCCACTTAGACCCACTCATCTTTCCTCTTCAATAGATCTATCTACTGCTTTCATAAAGCCATAAATTAACAAAAGTGTGCTCATACCCAATGATATATCCATCCAGCCACCAGATCTTCCTATAAGGATGAACTGACTCGGCAACCTAGATCGTCCTGAATCTCTATGCCTCTTAAGAATCTTTGGTAGAACAAAACTTAAACTCATTCATTTACTCAAGCTCAAAGACGAGGCTACCCTTGCTCCCATTACTCCTTTTTCCGTCCTTCCGCAGATGGCCTTCTTTATTGGTATTACCTCAGGGGAAAAAAGAAGGGCATATCCCACAACTCCACATTGATTTTCTTCTTCATTCCTCATCCTCCCTCTATAGTTCAGACAAAATTTATCCCTTTTATGATTCTCTTTTGATGCTTCACAATTTCCTCGTTGATGATTTCGTTAACCAATCCTCAAAGCACAAATAACCTGAGATATTTTAAGCCTAACTTTAAGCCCTCATCTATTCTATCTCTGCAAAATACAGGGTCCTCAAGCTCTATAATTATATCCCCCTGGTATCCTATATCGTAAAGGGCACCCAGGAACTTTTGCCAGTTTATCTCTCCTAAGCCAGGTAGACGATATCTCCACCAGTTTGTCCCCAAGATTCCCTCTTTATATAGATTATTCTTAATAATTTCTGTATCCTTGGCGTGAACAGAGTAAATCCTCTCTTTAAAATCATAAATGCCTCTAAGATAATCAATCCCCAGCCAAACTAAGTGAGAGGGATCGTATTGTAAGCCAATGGCCAAGGAGGGAACTGCCTCAAAAAGAAGCTTCCAGATAGATGGACTATAGCCAATATTTCCAATGGAAAATGGATAGCCATTTATATGGGGACAGTTTTCCATAGCAATCCTTACCCCATTATCCTCAGCTATTTTAGCATACTCGCTGAATACCTTCTTATAAAGGGATAAGTTCTCCTTTGGCGGTCTTGTTCTATCACCCCAAGTATTGGTGGTGACAATATTTGTTCCAAATTCCTTAGAGATCTTAAGAACACTTATAAAATACTCGTTATTCTCTTTGCGCTTCTTTTCATCCGGATCCAGGTGATTCAAAAAATAACAGGCAAGGTCAGAAATTTTCACTTCATTTCTGGTAAAGACCTTCCTTATTCTCTCTATTTTTTCCTTTGTCAGGTTCCTTACATCCAGAGCTGAGCCCGGAGTTACTGAAACTTCAAGGCAATCAAAACCTGCCTTTTTGGCAAATTCTACCCTTTCCTCAGAATATTCCGTCAAAAATCCTATTTTCATCTTTCCCTTCCTTTGCAAGACTTTTTTACCTTCAGAGTTTGATACTTCTCTTCTGCTGCTCACTTGATAGCTTCAAGCACCTTTAAATATCCCTTGCCTTCAACCATCATCTTCATCCCTAGATCAACCACTGCTGAAACAAAATAATGATAGGAACTTCTACATCCTTTCCTGAGTAAGCTTTGGGGTAATACAGACTCTCCTTGTCCTTAAAGATCCTTACTTCTTTCCAATTATTCCATTTCATGTCCACCTTATTTCCAAAGAGAGGAAGGGGAAACTCCTGTTCCTATAACTTCCTACCCTTAACTTCGTCTTGTTTTATCCTTCTATATATACTTCTCACACAGCTTGATAGACTTAGATAATCCCTCTTCCTCATTTCCCTTACCTTCAAACTCAATACTTAGCCATCCGTCAAATCCCGCCTTCTTCAAGATGCCGATACAACGAGAGGCATCTATTCTAGGATCTTCTCCCTTCTCGTCAAATCCATAAAACTTGGCGTGGGCAACTCTGGCATATTTAGCTATTTTTTCTAATCCACTATAGCGAATCTCATCAGGAAAGTTCCCAAAATCCGGACAGGTACCTATCCCCTCTCCTACTTCCTGTATTATCCTAATGATGACATCAGGATTGCTACTGATTCCTCCATGATTTTCGATAAGGATAACAATGTCTTCCCTTTTCGCTTCCTGGCACAACTCAGAAAAGCTCTTAATGCAGGCCTTGATAACATCTTCATTGGTACTGTCATATCCACCGGCATTTGCCCTGAAAGATGGAGAGCCTATTTTCTTAGCGATGTATATCCACTTTTTATGGTTTTCTACCGCTTGTCGGCGAGTTCTTTCGTCTAAAGAAGCCAGGTCGCCTTCATTATCCACAGCGATGTTTATTACCTCCATCTCGTTTTCTCTTACTCGCTCCTTTAATCTTTCAAGATAATCATCTTCTAAGGATTCAAAAAAGGGAGAGTTGAGTTCGATCCC
>QMPZ01000143.1 GCA_003648815.1 Candidatus Aerophobota bacterium
GATGAGAATTTCTTAAGAAGGGTAGCCGAGAGATTCTGCAATATTTAATTCTCCTCATTAGTTTAGGAGTTAATAACAAGAAAGAGCAATTTTTGTTTTTCAGTCTGAAAAGCGGCTCCTTAGAGGCTCATAGAGACTAATTTTTTAATGGACTCAATTTTTCCCTATCTAAAAATTAAGACTTCTTAAAAACTCTCTATGAGGGCCTTGTAATATAGACTAATAAAGCATTTCGAAGATTCGGCTCTTTGAGGGTAAATTATTAAGCCCTCAGGAAGGAAAACTTAGGACTTGGCAGGTTCACTCCTTGATACCCGTAAGATGTATTCCCTCGATTATGCGCCTTTGAGTAAGGAAAAAGATGACAACGGTGGGAATCACTACCAAGGTCGAGGCAGCCATAAATAAGTTCCATTGTACAGTATGCGTGCTCCGGTAATCCTGAAGGCCCAAGGAAAGAGGATACTTAGACTCCTCCATCAAGTAGATTAAGGGCCCTAAGAAGTTGTTCCAGCTGCCAAGAAATTGGAAAAGAGCTACAACCCCTAAGGCTGGTTTACATAGAGGAAGGATAACTCTGGTAAAGATGGTGAGCTCCGAGGCTCCGTCAATGCGAGCCGCATCGGAAAGGGAAGGAGGGATGGTCATAAAAAATTGACGTAGCAAAAAGATGAAAAAGGGAGTCCCGAAGAACGTGGGAATGATGAGGGGTTTGTAGCTGTTGATCCATCCTAACTTAGAAAAGAGGACAAATAAGGGTATCATCGTCACCGGAAATGGAATCATCATCGTGGCGAGAATTAATATCAGTAAGGAATCACGTCCAGGCCAGCGAACTATGGAAAGACCGTAGGCCACCAGGGGACAGGAAATTATGGTGCCAAGAATGCTAAAGCCTACATAAATTGAGGTATTTTTAAAATAGGTGAAAAAGGGTATCGTCAGAACCGCTTCTCTGAAATTATCCCAGACTATGGGATTGGGAATCAATACTGGTGGATAAGCCACTGTCTGAGGTAAGGTTTTAAGCGCGGTCGAGAGCATCCAGAAAAATGGCAAAAGAAAAGGAATGCACACAGCTATAAGTATTAGTCGGGTAATTACCTGCGCTTTTAAAATTTTTAAAAACCTAACTCCTTTCCTGCTGACCGACATCTCGATATCCTCTCCTTATCTTCTTATCCTCCCCGATAATAGACCCAACGCAATGAGGTCTTAAAGATGACGATAGCAGTTCCCAAATTCAATATGAACAGAATCCAGGCCATAGCAGAGGCATATCCCATCTTCGAATATTGAAAGGCATTGCGATAAAGGTACAGGGTATAGAAAAGCGTGGAGTTTGCCGGACCTCCCCCGGTCATAATGTAAGGAGCATCGAAGAGCTGAAAAGCACCGTTCACGGCCATTATTATGTGAAAGAGAATTACGGGGCTGATGGAAGGAAGGGTGATATGCCTGAACTTATACCATCGACCAGCTCCATCGAGCTCAGCAGCTTCGTAAAGTTCACGGGGCACATCCTGAAGAGCAGCGAGGAAAATTATAGCAGAGCCTCCTGCTCCCCATTGAGCCATCAAGATGATGGAGGGCTTTGACCACTCGGGACTGCCAATCCAACCAGGCCCCTGAATGCCAAGTTTGTCCAATAAAGCGTTAATAATTCCAAGTTGAGGATTAAACATCCAGAGCCAGATAAAAGCTGAGGCGTATACGGGAAGAATGGAGGGAAAATAAAGAATCGTCCGGTAAATGGATTTTTCTTTTACGTTGAAGTTCATGATAAGGGCCAGACCAAGAGCTATGGCAAACCCTATAGGGACAGCGAAGACAAGGTAATAAATGGTGTTATATAAGCTGATCCAGAAAAGCTCATCTCTAATGAGAGAAGGATAATTGGTAAAGCCTATCCACTTTGGCGTGCCTATCCCCACAAACTGCGTCAAGCTATAGTATAAGGAAGCTATAATTGGATAGAAGGAAAAAAGTGCAAATCCTATCAGCCATGGGGAGACAAACAAAAGCCCTGTTATTATGTCTTTCCTTTTCTTAGGAGTCAACACAATCTCCTTCCTTTAATGAGAAGCAGGGGAAGGTAAACTATGATTTACCTTCCCCTGTAAAATGCTTACTTCTTACCCAAAATCTTATCCAGCTCAGCTTGAACTCTGGCTACCACATCATCCAAGGCCTGCTTAGGGGTTTTCTTACCGTGTATAACATAGTCCCTGGCCGCAGTCAGCTCATCCCAGTAAAGGGCACCTACGGGAATGACGGGACGACAACGAGAATAGGGTAAAAGATCCAGGAAGATCTTGTATCGAGGCTCCTCTCTGAGGGAGGTGACCTCAAAGGCCTTTTTGGATACAGGAAGGTGATATGTTCCCCTGGCGTAAATCTCATTTGCCTCAGGCCCACAATACCACTTTATAAACTCAGCCGCTCCCTCAGGATTCTTAGCTCCTATGGGAATAACCATGCTCCAGCCACCGGACCAGCTGATTGGTTCTTTGTATTCTGCGGGACGAGGAATGGGAATGATACCATAGTCAACATCTGGTCCAAATTGTTTCATAAAGGCGATGAACCAATCGCCAGTGACAATCATCGCTACCTTTCCGCTGACAAATGGGTTCAAGCTCTCCGTTTGCGTCTCATAAGCCGCAGAAAAGGCTTCCAGAGCCTTCATGCCATATTTGTCACAATAACTCTTCTGCCAGGCGAAGGACTCAACGATTTTGGGATCATTTGCCGTAATCTTCTGGGCCTTCTCGTCATAAAACTCACCACCGAAGGCCCATCCCCAGGTATAATGCCATCCTTGATTCCACCAGGGAACAAAACCCATTCTCTCCAGCTTGCCATTTTTTCTTATCGTGAGCTTCTCTGCGCATTCATCCAGCTCAGCAATTGTCCTGGGAGGATTTAATCCTGCCTCACGGAAGAAGTCCTTCCGGTAATATAAGGCTCGCACATCGGTATCCCAGGGAAGTGCCCAGACCTTATCCTGCCAGACGCATTCCTTCCAGGCAAAGTCCAGATAGGCCTTCTCTATTTCCTGTCCGATCCCCTTAATGTACTTATCCAACGGTTGAAGCACTCCAGCAGCAGCTCGTTGGCAAACAGTAAAACGGTCCAGATGATATACATCAGGGCCTACACCGGCAGCTAAGGAGGTCAACAGCTTGGCTACCTCTGTCTCCGTGCCGGGAACGACCACTTTTTTCACCTTTATCTCGGGATGAAGCTTGCAGAACCTCGCGACCATCTCATCCATAACTCCCCTTTCCGGTTGACCTGAGAAGGAGGTCCAGAAGACAACTTCGGATTTTTTCTGGGCAAATACAGCGGGAGTAGAAAAGAGCACAGCAAGCATCAATAAACTCATTCCCAGGATAATGTATTTACTTGTTAATTTCCTACGCATCTTTGCCTCCTTTCGGAGTAACCCTCTTGCTGGAAGACTTTCTAAAGAAAATCCTCTTCTTTATCTTTAAAAAACCTTCCTTAATATCTGTCGGCTAAGACCTTATCTACTTTCTCACCTCCCTCGGTCTTATTTTTTCCCATCCTTTGTCCAAAAGTTCTATTTTCTTTATAGCATATTTATTTTCTTTTGTCAACTATTGGAATTTTTTATGTCAATTAAAATTTAAAATTTCACTGATTTTATAGTGATTTAAAATTTATTTGAAATTCCAAAGCCTGCTTTGCCATATTGTCAGACCTGAGAGACCTGCATAGCTACTCAGAGGTCGTGATGGCAGGTGCGCGAAGGAGGGACAAAGGAAGAAGGATTTCACAGACTCTCCAATTTTTCCGACAGCTCCTTTATCTTTCTCGGAAGCGTCTTCACAAATCTTTCAGCCTTAGGAGTAGCCACTGCCCCTTGAGATGATGGCTTTATCAGATTCTTTTGCTCTAAAACCCTTAAGGAGTACCTCACCTTGTGCTGAGGACACCCACTTAGCTCAGATAACTTTATAATACCGATCGGCCCCTCTCTTACCACGAGCCTTAGGATGGCAATATGCCTTGCCGTAAGCTCTATCTCTCGTTCAAGTCTGGAAAGCATTGTACCTTAACTTCCCTTAGGCTAAGATTTTTAATTCTCTCTTTTATAAGTCAAAAACCCCTTTAGGGCGACTGAAGCTACCACCTCGCCGAAATCCACCCTTTACTCTTCACCCTTTACTCTTCACCCTTCACTCTTCACTAATTTTGATCTGTCCTCGATAAAGCTCCCTTATTTTGTTGAAGATCTCAAGGTACTCGGCGGTTCTGTAGTCAGGATAGGTCCATTGCCAGGGCTCAAATCCTTTTCCCCTTCGGTATCTTAAAGTGACCTCACCGTAAATGCCATCTCCTAAGTAAAGGCGATGTTGCTGATTTTTGGTGGTGACC
>QMPZ01000144.1 GCA_003648815.1 Candidatus Aerophobota bacterium
ATATAGGACAGCTCTTAGTGTAGGAGACCCTCTCTTGGACATCTTAGGATGCTGGTTTTTCTCCTTTCCCGACTCAGAGATTGTGGGATGGAAGCCAATAAAACCGATAAGCTCTTTAGCGTGCTTAAATCTTGCAACATCTCCAACTTCACCTATGAAGGTAGCAACAGTTTTTGGTCCCACTCCCGGTATCTCTAAAAGGTGCTCTTCAGGAGAAGGAGGCTCCTTTGAGGAAAGGATATCATCTATCTGCTTATCTATCCTCTCTATTTTTTCCTTCAGGCTCTTTATTTCCTCAAGAAGAATCCGAATACTTTCTCCTCTTATCCTGCAAGCTTTACCTGAATAAATGGAGTTCTTAGTTGCTTCAATTAACCTGTAGGCAAGTTCCCCTGAGAAGTTATTCCCCTTAATTCTTCTACATATCTTCACTAAATGAGAAGTCTTTGCTTCTCTCATATGAAAAGCTGTGGGATACCTGGTTAGAATCATGCAGGATACCTCCCCAAAGGGATTTTTGACAAGCTGTAGGTATTCAGGAAATACAACCTCCAGAAGAGAAAGGGCACGTCTCTGATAGTTTTTCCTGGTCTTTTGCAAACTGTGTCTTAAACGCACAAGTTCCCGAAGAGCCTGAACATCATTTTCTGGAACATAAGACCTTATGGTTTCTCCTGAACGCAGAAGTCCTGCTATTACCACAGAATCTACCTTATCTGCTTTAGCCTTACGTCTTGCAAGCTCATGGAACTTTCTGGATTGATGGGGATTGATGAGAAAAAGAGTATATCCTTTTTCCTCTAAGAATGAGTAGATATTTTCCCACAAACTTCCAGTAGCTTCCATACCTACATATATTTTGTCCTTATCCTCGCTGATACCTTTTAGAATATCAAGCAGTTTAGCAAGTCCCTTTTGGTTTACCGGAAAAGTAAAGGGTGATTTAACCATTTCTCCAGCGTCATCCAGGATAGATACAGTAAAGGACCTTTTAGAAATATCAATTCCTACGTAATACATTCTGATGCTCCTTTCTTTGTTCTAAAGGGTAGTTCCTTTGCCTCTCTCAACTACATAGCCTGGGGGTTGTGAATGAACGATGCCTATTAAGTAGGCTCGTAGCGTACTTAATAAATGTTTTAGTTGAGAGGGAAAGGAAGGGGCAGTCTTTCTGTAAATGATCCTCTTGAAAGAGGTCATAAGGAGGAAGGCAAGCCCTCTTCCTACCCTTTCGAACAAACTATTTTGTTTTACCTTAGTCAACAAAGAACATAAAGTCAACTACATATTCACTATAGTGAATATTATACTAGGGAGAAAAAAAATGAAGAGTAAAACAAAAGTGGTAAGGGTAATGTTAGTTTCTATTTTTCTTGGTGTTATGATGGTAAATGTACAAGCACAGGGAGTGACCATAAGTGTTGCCGACTTTATAGGGGGTGCGGCTGAAGTGGAGGTTTTTGAATACTTAGAGCAACAATTCCAAGAGAGAAACCCAGGGGTCAAAGTAGAAAGGAGATATACACCTTTTGCAGAATATACAGATGTTTTAACCACTTCTATTGTGGGTGGTTCACCTCCAGATGTAGCTATGCTGTATGACTTTAATGCAGGTAAATTTATTGGCATGGGGGCGATATTGGCCTTGGATGATTTGATAAAGCGAGACTATCCAAACGTTGCTCAGTGGGAAGCTGACTGGGCTCCTGGAATGCTTACAAGAGAAAATGGTAAAATACATATGTTGTGTATACGAGGCGGACCCCGCTGTGTATTTTATAATGTAGATAGATTTAGGTCTGTTGGATTGTACTATCCGGCTCGAACCTGGGAGGAATTTGTACAAGATTGTAAAAAGTTAACCAGAGACATAAATGGAGACGGGAGAATAGACGAGTATGGAATCGGTTTAGCAGCTACTAAACAAGGTGAGGGTATGTGGGATTGGTTCTCTGTTTTAACTGCTTGGGGAGGCAAACTTCTAAATGAAGATAGAACTGCTGCTTTCAATCAATCAGAGGCTATTGAATCTATGCAGTTCTATGTCGATTTGCTACTTAAGCATAAGGTTGTTCCTCCCGGTGTTCTTCAAACTCCAAAACATAAGGAAGTTGAGGAATTCATTGCTGGTTTAACCTCGATGACGTGGTACGGACCATGGTTTATAAGTACGTTAAAGACTAGGAAACCCAAATTCAAATGGGCCGTTGGGCTAATGCCTACACATGAAGGCAGAATGGGGTCTTCAGTTGGTCCCATTTGGTGGGGCATATGCAAGGCAAGTAAACATCATGAGGAAGCATGGGAATTTATTAAGTTTATGACAGGTCCAGAGGCTTCGCGGTATATGGCAAAGAAATTGGAGTATACACCTGCTCGTCTTTCTGTTTTGAATGATCCAGAGTTACAAAAGATGGAGCACTTCAGAGTGTTTGTAGAACAGGCTAAATTACCAGGTGCCTATATAATACCTATGATACCTGAAACTCCTCAATTGATAGATATTCTGGTTGAGGCATATCAAACAGCAATGTCGGGAAGGAAAACGGCCAAGGAGGCTTTGGATAAAGCAGCAGCTAAATGGAATAGACTTATAGCTCGATAAAAAATTTCTTCTTTCTCCCACACTTTTCTAATAAAAAAAGAGACTTATACCAAATGAAACTGACGAGAAAAATAGAGGGAATCTTATTTATCCTTCCAGCCTTTATTTTTCTGGTGACAATTTACATTTATCCTCTTTCATATTCTTTGAAACTTTCATTTTTCAAGAAATCTTTAGCTACACAGGAATCTTACTTTGTAGGCTTAGAAAATTACAAAATAATAATATTTGCCGATGATCTTTTTTGGACAACAGTGAAGAATACAATAGTATTTACAATAGGGAGCGTCGTTGGACAAATTGCAATTGGCTTAGGATTGGCTTTATTGTTGAATCAAAAGATTAAGGGAAGAGATTTTTTTAGAGGTTTATGGTTATTCCCTTGGGTTCTTCCCCCTGCAATGGTAGCTCTTTTATGGATATGGCTGTATCATCCTCAACTAGGCATTTTTAATGATATTTTAATAAAATTAAGGATACTCACTGAGCCTATTCAAATGTTGGGAGATCCTACACTTGCTATGGTGGGTGCTATTATCACGAATTTATGGAGAGGATTTCCCCTTTCAATGGTGATGTTTTTAGCATCATTGCAGGCAATCCCTGTAGAGTTATATGAAGCATCTATAATAGATGGTGCATCAGCAGTGCAGAAATTCAGATATATTACATTTCCTTTAATAAAATATACTTTTCTACTACTAATTCTTCTTATAACAATTTGGACCTTCGGATTTTTTGATCTTATATGGGTCTTAACCCGGGGAGGTCCTTTTGATGCTACAGAGGTTTTGCCTACCTATGTATATAGAATGACTTTTATGTATCTCAAATTTGGTTACGGATCAGCTTTATCATGGTTTATAGTTATATTTATAGGTCTATTTAGTTTCCTGTACGTTAGTATTTGGAGAAAAATAAGTGGCGAAATTTAATCCCAAAATAGACTTAACTAAGAACATTCTATTAGGCATTAGTATTAGTATTGTTACTTTCATAATAATGTTACCTATTTACTGGATGGCTATAACTGCGTTTAAAACTCCAGAAGAAGCATATCGTCTTCCTATAACCTACTTTCCTGTTAATCCCACCTTAGAGAATGTAATTAAAATCTTCTCAGAAGAAAAATATCTTCGATTTTTCTTAAATAGTTGGTTAGTGTCCCTCTCTGTAGTAATAATAACTATTAGTTTGGCATCTTTTGCAGGATACGGGTTTTCCAGGCTTAGTTTTCATAGGAGTCAAGTAGCATTGTTGTCTATGCTAATTCCGCAAATGATAGCCCCAATAGTTCTTATCATCCCCCTTTTTATTCTTATGAAAGGACTTCGTCTTTATAATACTTATTTATCTCTAATACTTGCGATTAGTGCCTACGTTTTACCCTTTTCTATATGGATGCTGACAGGATTTTTTCAAACAATACCTACCAGTATTGAAGAAGCTGCATTAATTGATGGATGTTCCCGTATACAGTGTTTTTTAAAGATAGTTGTCCCTTTATCAAAACCAGGGATTGTGGCTATAGCAATTTATTCATTCATAATTGCTTGGAACGATTATCTGTTTTGTTTAACCCTTATAGGATCCGAGAAAATGAGGACAATGCCAGTTGCTGTAGCTGCGTTAAAAGGCCAGTACGAAGTCCATTGGACTTTAATTATGACTTTGTTAATTTTGATTACTATTCCAGTAATAATTCTATTTATTTTTCTCCAAAGATACTTAGTCCAGGGTTTAACGAGGGGAGCGGTAAAATAATTTTGGACTTGATTTTACAGGAAAGTATTAGAC
>QMPZ01000145.1 GCA_003648815.1 Candidatus Aerophobota bacterium
ACCGGCAAAGCCGACGACGGTAAAGGCATAATCACCAACCGAATACTGGTGGGTTGCCGAGTAAATTCCTATGGGTATGGCCACGACATAGGTGAAGACGAGGGTAAAGAGGGAAATCATCACCGTTAAGGGAAGGCGCTCAGCTATTAAATCACTTACAGGCTTGTTCCATTGAAAAGACATTCCAAGATTTCCTTGGAGCATCTTCCATATCCAAAAGAAATATTGGCCATATAGAGGTAGATCCAGGCCATACTGTTTCCTGAGCGAGGCAATTTGTGCCTCGTCGATTTCCTGACCACTGGCTCTTAAGGTGATTATATAAGAGGTCAGGTAATCACCTGGAGGAAGTTGAATGATAATAAAAGCGACTACTGATACCACCGCCAAGATGATGACCATATATAAAAATCGCCGAATGACATAAAATACCATTTCTCATCTCTTGAGCCACGCAAGAGCCTTTGCTCAAAAGGCAAAGGCTCTTGCGGCTTCCTCATAATTTATTTCTTGAAGAACCACTGCATCGGGAACACACTCTTATCCCAATTTGGACCATCTCCGTACAAGGCCTTTTCCACAACGTTTCTCAAGTTGTTCTTCACCACTATAGGAGCAGGACCATAGCCTACAGTGCCAATGCAGACCAGCTGCTCGGCGAAGAAATCGAATATCTCCTGAGCTAAACGTATGTATTCTTCTCTGGTTGCAGCCGTATACCACCTGTCCATCCTTTCCCATTGCCTCTTCCACTCCTCTGGCGGCTCCTCTCCGCTTTTTCCTCCTGTGTCACGCCACAGACCCCATTGGACAGCCCAGGACATCTCCGAACGAGGATTGAACTTCGTAGCACGGGGCATATAACAGCGAAGCTCTTCCATTCGATCCGAATGCCACATACCCACATCCAGCACACCGGCCTCGATCCGCTGTCCGTGAAATGCTCGCTCCACTGTCTTGAGATTTACCTTGACTCCAACCTTCCCCCAGTATTCCTTTATCAGTTCGCAGACCTTTGTCATTCCAGGAAACAGCCCCTCAACCATCTCTATGGTCACGCTCAGGGTCTTGCCATCTGGCCTTAGACGATATTGGTGTTGCTCATCCCATCTCAATCCCATCTCATCTAATAGCTTATTTGCTTGCTCTGGGTCATATTGAGCATAAGCCTCGGCCCACTCTTTCTTATAGAAGCTACAATCAGGGGAAACGGTAGACTGGCAAGGCACAGCCATTCCATAATAGGCAACTTCGTTAATTTCATCGCGATTGATGGCCAAGGACATTGCTCGCCTGAACCGAATGTCCTGGAAAATTTTTCTCAGAACAGGATCCGGATGGTTTAAGTTAAATGAGAACTGCAGCATCTCAGCTTCAGCAAGTTTCCACAGCAGGACACGATAGTCACCCTTCTCAGCGTTTTCCTGGTAAAGGGGATAGTTGTCCATCGAGAGCATCATTCCACTGAAACTCAACTCTCCAGCTATGGTCTTCATGTTGACCATCTCCTGATCCCCACACGTGGTGACGACTACCTTGTCAATATAGGGAAGCTGATTACCGGCGGTATCTACCGCATAGAAATAAGGATTGCGCACCCATATTCGCGCAGTAGGTGTAATTTTTTCCAGCATCCAGGGAGAAACCACCGGAACGCCAACGTGGTCCCATGCTCCCCAGCCACAATTCCTGTGATGGGGATATGCTTGCCACCAATGATCATAGCCTTCCTTTTTTGCCAACTCATCTGCGTTGGGGTTATACTTTATGTGCCATTTTTTCAAGTAATGCTTGGGGTCGTAGAAGAGGTTTTGCACAGTCTGCCAGTTACTTATCATACCAAGAACACATGGATAAGGCTTGGGGAAACGCAAACGTATTGTATAATCGTCCACCTTCTCAAATTTCGGAAACTCCCCACCTATCCTCCACCAGGTGGGCGGACCTGCTGGAGAAAGTTCCTTGTTGTTCGCCTCATCTTCCCACCAAAACATTATGTCATCTGCGGTAAAAGGCGCTCCATCTGACCACTTCATTCCCTTCCTTAGATATATGGTCAAAGTCTTCTTGTCCTCGGAAAGCTCGTAGGCCTTGGCTACATCGGGAAGTACCTTGGTGCAGGTGTTGTCCACTTGAAACATATACTGCTCTATCATACCGTGTTCAGGGTCCCACATTGTACCGGGTCCCAAGGATGCTTCCTGTAAAGTCCCTCCATATTGTCCAATCTCCTCTATTGGCTCAACTACCAAGGGTTCCTCAGGAAGTCTTTCCTCTACTGGGGGAAGTATGCCTGCAGCAACTTTTGTCTTGAGCATTGGAGGCTCGTTATACTTTTCTGGCCATGGAGCAGTCTTCATTCCCTTAAAGGTGAGCACAGGGCCTGTCTTTGCTCCCCATACCGAGGTTAATCCTCCCAGACATATCAACGTGCTTACTAATAATATCACCGTAATTTTTCTCCCCACTTTTTACCTCCTTAATGTAATTTTAGTTAGGCTTGGTATAAATTTTAAGTTCCCATCTCACCTCCTTTCCGGCTATATTTAAATTTATTATTATGTGTCCAACTCGGCCCAAAAACACCGGAGTATCCTTCCGCATTTTTCTTGACAACATAATTTCTCAGCAACTCTTAACCACCACTGAATGTTTTCCTGCCTTGACCTCAAACCTTATCCTTCCTGGAGCTACTCTTTCTACCTTGGAGAGCTGTCCATCTATCTCAACCAAGGCGCCTTTCTCTGCAGGAAGAGTTATCCTTACAGGGTTTTTCACCGTGATTTGAAAGGAAGTTAGCCCACTTTTACTGACAAAATGTCTGATTACGGCCTTTGAGTCAGCTGAAAATATAACGCGAGCATTTCTCTTAAGCTGAAGTCCCTGGGAAGTGGTTGAGACCTCATATACATCCTTGCCAATTTTTACGTTAACTATCGAGGATTCTTCCATTCCCAAAGAGCCGAAACGCAGACCATCCCAGGGAGATACATCGATGAGCTCCTCAAGCCCTATCAGACACAGAAGCGTACCCCAGGTATAATGCCTGTGAGCCACACCCTCACCGGTCACAAGAAAGTTTTCGTTATTGGTGGCATATCTTTCCCAGTTCCTCATAAAAAGCCTTACACTTTTTTCCGCAAACTCGGCTGCTATCTCATCGAAACCATAGCGCTTCAGTCCCTGATAGGTGAGATAGTTCGTAGGACCCCAGATATTGCCGCGCCAGTACTGTTGATCGGTAAAGGAGAGCTCAGACCGACTTACGGTAGGTATGACGTACTCTCCCCAAAACTTATCCGGATCTAAAAGGTGTTTGATCATCCTGTTGGCACGGGATTCATCTGCCACACCGGCAAGGAGAGGATAAAAGTTCATTGGGGTAAGCACATTAGAAAACCTTCCATTCCATAAACGATTCTTATAGATCCCGTCTTCCTCGTCCCAAAGCATCTCATTTATGCGCCGGGCCATCTCATCACGCTGACGCAGGAAAACTGAAGCCTCCTCATCTTTTCCAAGTTCACGAGCAATATAGCTGAGCATTTCAGCATCAAGTGCGTAGTAGCTGTTGAGACATACCGTCTCTAAGTTTAGCGTGCAGGTCTTTTCTATGTACTCGGCCTCGTCAAACATGGGGCTATCATCGGTGCCGCTTTCCCATTGTGCTTGAATTCTGGAGCCGGATCCGCCACACCATAGGTCACGGCCCATGCGCTCGCTACCCCATTCAAGAAGCCCGTTATTATTACCGTCACGATAAGGAATGCCATTTTCACGCTTAGAGAACCACCATTCATGCCAGCGTTTCAGGGCAGGATAACTGCGCTCAAGGAGCTCTCGATCGCCAAGACGAAGATAGTTCTTCCAGACGGCAAAACTTCCAACAGGAGGCTGCGAACGATCAGGCGAGATTCCCCTGCTGGAGGCAATATTCGGGACAAATCCTAAAGGAGCTGTACAGGAGAGGATGCCGTAGATAGCATCATAGGTTAATCTTTTATCCTCAATTGCTGTAAGAATTGAGCCAAAAAAACAATCCCATTCCCCAACGGTCCATCCGCCAATATCCCAGCTACCCCAGTTCCACGCACGATCAATTGAGGGAAAACATCTGCCAGTGCTCTTTGCGTAAACGTTGTTCCAGGACATATTTTGTATAATTGCCTCAGCTGCACCCTCGAGAACACCGAAGGATTTTATACGCCTTTGAGCATAAGCTTTTTGAGAACTGCGAAGCTGAGCCTCAATTTGGGATGGTTTCCACGAAAGCACTTCGGATTTTCCGCAGGCAGCGGCAAAATAAAGGCTTTCCCCAGGTGGAAATGGTCGAAACTGGACCGCAGCACATCTGTTACCATCCGATGGGCCGAGGTTTTTTG
>QMPZ01000146.1 GCA_003648815.1 Candidatus Aerophobota bacterium
TGGAGGGCTCGGTTTATCCCAGTAAGTTTTCCAATCTTAGTATTGAGTATAGAATTCCTGCGATAGAGGACCGGCAGCACATCAACGAGATTATCTTTGACCAATTGGTTTGTGGTCGTTTTTCCTCGGAGGCTCGCACGTATTTTAAGTTTTTCCAAATTTATCAGCGAATGTCGTCTTTGGACTTATTTTTTGTCAAGCTCCACAGTATGACATTCAGCAAAATCGGGGTTAAAATCAGATAAAAAAGCTTTAACCCTGCCCACCTACCTGGCTAAGATGCCTCAAAGGAGAGCCACTTTTGCAGACACCTTCATATACAAGAATCCACATTGACGGAAGGGGAAAATGAGTTCACTGAGAAAATTGGCTGTCTTTTTACGACCTTACTGGAAGCAGGCCATCATTGCACCGCTGTTGATGTTGATCGAGGTGGCTATGGATCTATCGCAGCCACGGCTTATGCAGCAAATCATCGATGTAGGAATTGCCCAGCTCAACATGTCCGTGGTCATCAAAACCGGTCTTCTCATGGTTGGACTGGCCCTTCTTGGCGCCTTGGGAGGAAGTGGAAATACAATATTTGCAGTTAAAGTATCCCAGGGGGTTGGAACTGACCTACGCAGTAAACTTTTTCGCAAGCTGCAGTCCCTTTCATTCAGCAACCTGGATAAGCTGGAGACGGGCGGACTGATGACGCGTCTCATCAACGACGTTGCCCAGATTCAGCAGATTGTGCTCGTCACCTTAAGAATCATGATAAGAGGTCCTCTGATGCTGTTTGGCAGCTTGATTATGGCGATCATGACATGTCCTGAGCTATCTTTTCTGCTCGCACTTCTGATTCCCATCTCGCTGAGCATGCTCATCTGGGTGGTCAAGCGGGCACATCCCTTGTTTATGGAAATGCAGCGTGGAATCGATGGCGTCAACAGGGTAATGCAGGAAAATCTGGCTGGCATACGGGTAGTCAAGGCCTTCGTGAGAGAGGACTACGAGAAAAAGCGCTTTGAGCAGGTCAACGATAATTTGATGAATAGATCCATCCGGGCAATGCAGCTGGTAGCCGTAGCCAGGCCATTTACGATGCTCATTCTCAATCTCGGTGTGGTCGGTGTTATCTGGTTTGGTGGAGTGCAGGTGAAGGCGGGTAACATAACCGTAGGTCAAATCATGGCCTTCGTGAATTACCTGATGCGGACACTACATTCTCTGGTGATGGTAAGCATGCTCTTGACGCGCATACCTCGTGCTGAGGCGTCGGCAGAACGCATTCTGGAAGTTCTAAATAACGAGCCGAAGATTAGAAGTAAGCCCAATGCTATCAGGAGATTCTCACCAAAGGGACGGGTTGCCTTCGAACACGTAAGTTTTAGTTACAGCGACGGGTTATCCGATCCCGTGCTTCGCGACATTAGCTTTGTGGTAGAGCCAGCTCAGACAGTGGTCATCCTCGGCCCCACAGGCTCAGGCAAGTCAAGCCTGCTTTACTTGATACCCCGTTTTTATGACGTCACCGAAGGTCGTGTAACAATTGACGGTATCGACGTGCGTAATTTAGCTGAGGAAGAACTTCGCCACAACATTGGATTTGTCTTTCAAGAACCAATTCTATTTTCCGGGACAATCCGCGAGAACATTTGCTATGGGTGTTCTGATGTGTCGGATGAAGAGGTCATCACCGCAGCTAAGATAGCCCAGATACATGATTTTGTCGTCACCTTACCTCAGGGATATAATACAGTAGTTGGTCAGCGAGGGGTAAACCTTTCAGGTGGCCAAAAACAAAGGATTGCCATAGCCAGAGCGTTAATAATCAAGCCCGCAATTTTGATCCTTGATGACTGTACCAGTGCAGTGGACGTTGAGACAGAATCCAGAATCTGGGATGGATTAACCAGGATGATGAAAAACACCACCATCTTTATAGTTACCCAACGCGTGAGCACAGCGTTAAGAGCTGATAAGATACTTGTTCTGGACAACGGGACAGTTGTGGCTGAGGGGACGCACGCCGAGTTGATGGAATCAAATGCGATTTATCGAGAGATCTACGAATCACAATTAGGAAGTGAGGTTGAGATAAATGCCTGAAAGAAAGCCGGGGACGACAACCAGAGGTATCTTCATTGGGGGTCCTGGCCATCGTCATTTAATGACTGGCAAGGTTGAAAAGCCAAAAAATGTGCGGGGTGCGATGCGTCGTCTGTGGGGCTATATGAGGCACCAAAAAAGGGGACTATTGGGGGTAGGCTTGCTTGTAGTCGCTACGACAATTCTTGCTCTGGCAGGTCCCTATCTAATGGGCAAGGCGATTGATGAATACATCACCGTTGGGGATTTGGCAGGTTTGGCTCATATGGCAATACTGATGATGGGCATCTACGTGATGATGGCTCTTACCACCTGGCTTCAAATTTATGTAATGATTGCTATATCCCAACGAACTGTTCGAGATATACGAAAAGACCTTTTTGTAAAGTTACAGTCGCTTTCACTTCGCTTCTTTGATCAACGGCCGCACGGTGAGCTAATGAGCCGCATGACAAACGATATCGAAAATATCAGCAACGTCCTCACCGACAGCGTTTTGCAGTTCATTTCCAGCGTTTTGAACATAGTCAGTGTTACCATAGTGATGCTATTGCTAAACTTTCGTCTGGCTGCGGTGAGCCTGATAACTATCCCGCTTATGGTGCTCTTGACAAAGATGATTTCAACTCGCACTCGCAGAGGATTCCGTGAGCGGCAGAAGAGCATGGGAATATTGAACGGCATCATCGAGGAAACCATCACCGGCGAGCGCGTCGTCAAGGCCTATGGATGCGAGAAGAAAGTTATACGAAGTTTTGAGGTTGCAAACCAGAGACTGCGCCTTACGGCTACCAGAGCGCAGATCTTCGCGCTCGTGCTGGCTCCCCTTATGAACTTCGCCAACAACTTAGGATTTGCAATTATTGTCGGCGTTGGTGGCTGGATGGTTCTCAAGGGCATGGCCACCGTCGGCACCATAGCGAGCTTCATCGTCTATGCACGGCAGTTTGGGCGGCCTCTGCACCAGATGGCTAATCTGTACAATACTATTCAGTCAGCATTGGCGGGCGCTGAGCGAGTCTTTGAAATCCTTGATGAAGCACCCGAGGTTCCAGATACCCCTAACGCACAACCCATGGAGAAGGTTCGGGGACATGTAAAATTTAACAATGTCTGCTTTGCTTACAAGAAGGGAGTTCCGGTGCTCAAGAACATCAACATCGAAGCCAGACCAGGAGAAACCATCGCCCTGGTTGGTCCAACAGGTGCGGGAAAAACCACCATTGTCAATTTACTGATGCGCTTTTACGACGTCGAGACCGGCTCGATCCTTGTCGATGGACTTGACATACGACAGGTAAAGAAACACAATCTGCGTCGTCAACTGGGCATCGTGCTCCAGGATACCTTCCTTTTCTCGGACTCGGTAATGGAAAATATCCGCTATGGCCGACTTGACGCCAGCGATGAGGAAGTCATGGCCGCATCCAAACTGGCCAATGCTGACCAATTTATTCGTCACCTGCCTCAAAGTTACAATACCCACCTGTCTCCCCAGGCAAGTAACTTAAGTCAGGGGCAGCGGCAGTTGCTCGCTATCGCCCGCGCGATCTTAGCTGATCCACGCATCCTTATTCTGGACGAAGCCACCAGTAGTGTAGATACCCGCACCGAAGCTCATATTCAAGAGGCCATGTTACGGTTGATGAGGGGACGCACCAGCTTTGTCATTGCTCATCGATTAAACACGATTCGCAATGCCGATAAAATTCTCGTCATTAACAAGGGAGAAATTGTTGAACAGGGTACACATGAGGAACTGCTGAAACGGAAGGGTTTTTATTACAACCTATACATGAGTCAGTTCAAATCTTTACCTCTTCAAAAATAATCTCCCCTGCTTTAACTTCCATTAAAATGCCATTCTTGGACCATTTTCTCCGTCTATACCAAATGTCAAGGGACAGGTACTCTTACGAGGTTAGGGGACACGAACTTTTACGAATCATACCCAAAAAAGAGAAACTCATCCATGGATTTTATTCCCGCACCCATCCAGGCTCTGTGGATAGTATTTGGTCGTTTCTTTCTGTA
This sequence comes from Candidatus Aerophobota bacterium, assembly GCA_003648815.1. Lineage (GTDB taxonomy): Bacteria > Aerophobota > Aerophobia > Aerophobales > B47-G16 > B47-G16. Next base: position 4,129 of record QMPZ01000146.1, read on the forward strand.
AACCTTCTTTTTGCCAGAGGGGCTAATATGCCCCAAATTGGTCCCCAGATAGTAGTTTCAATCCCTCAAGGTAGATTATATACAATGTTCATATTGCTTGGGGTCGTGTCTTTCACATTTGACGTTCATCTACTTTCCCTTTTCATTTACTATTGGAGGTCTCACCTCCAAATATTCACCTTCAAACATTATCAATTTATAAATCAA
>QMPZ01000147.1 GCA_003648815.1 Candidatus Aerophobota bacterium
CTCCCCTTTTTATTAAGGAAATGGTTTTTCACTTCCCCCTTCCCCTTCACCCTTTACTTCACCCTTTACTCTTCACTCTTTACTCTTCATCAAGCCGGGTTGATTTGACAAGCAGGCTGAGTGGTGTAGTATATACTACGAGAGGGCGGCCGTTAAAAGCGGGGAGGGGGCAAATTGCGCCTGAGGATAACCTTTGAGCCTCTGGAAAGTGAGAAGGTGACCTTTCCCCTTAACTATAACTATGGCCTTGAAAGTCTCATATACAGGCACATTTCTGATAAGCTGGCCACATTTCTTCATGACGAAGGATACTCTCTTGGGAAGCGTTCCTTCAAGCTCTTTACCTTTTCTCGCCTTTTCGGAAAGTTCGACGTGGACTTTTCAAGGGAAAGCATCTCGTTCAGCGGAGCCATTCACTTTTATATAAGTTCTCCTGAGAATGATTTTCTTGCCCAGTTTGCTGAAAGCCTGATGAAGTCCTCCAAAGTTGACCTTTTTAAACAGAGGCTTTTACTTTCTTCCATAGAGGTTCACTCCATCCCGCTGATTGGTGAAGAGATGCTCATAAGGATGCTTTCGCCGGTCACCGTTTACAGCACCTTTTTCTCACTGGAAGGGAAAAAGAAGACCTATTATTATTCTCCCTTTGAAGATGAGTTTTCCAGGCTGATAGCGGAAAATCTCGCCAAAAAATATCAGGCTTTCTACAAGGCCGCGCCCCAATCAACTTCTTTAAGTATAACCCCTGTTAAGGTGACAAAGCAGTCCGAAAAGATGGTAAAATATACTCCGAGAAAAGGTCCTTACACCCTGGTAAAGGGGTGGATGGGAATATACGAGCTTAAGGGAAATCCAGAGCTTATCCGCATTGGATATGAGGCGGGCATTGGCAGCAAAAACTGTCAGGGCTTTGGAATGTTTGAGGTGATGAAGTAGGGCCTATGATGCCTATAAAGCTATATTATGCGAACCTCCCAAGGAGTTTAAAAGATGAAGATACTGGTCGTATTTTACTCCTGGAAGGGTAAGACGAGGCTGGTGGCAAGTTCCATCTCCAAAGTGCTCGGTGCGGACCTTAAGGAGATAAAGGAGATAGAAGAGAGAAGGGGCCCTTTTAGCTTCCTAAGTGCAGGGTATAGCGCCGCAAGAGGAGAATGCAGTAAGATAAAGCCTTTCGACTTCAAGCTGGAAGCCTACGATTTGATATTTTTAGGGACGCCGGTTTGGGCAATGCGGCCAGCCCCAGCCGTCAATGCGTTCATCTCGAAAGCCAAGCTGAAAGGAAAAAAGTTTGTTTTGTTCGCCACCATGGGCATTTTTGGCGGAAAGAAGACTATCTCCATAGTGAAAGAGATGATAGAGGCCAAGCAGGGCAGGGTAGTTTCCTCCTTCATAGTTATTAAGACCGGTGGGGTAAAAAGAGAAGAGATGATAAGGAGGGCAGAGGAGATAGCAAAAAAGTTTATAAAGCAGGGCCGAAAAGAAGTTAGATAAACTTTGAGGCCACCGGAGAGAGAAAAAGTTTTAGCCGTGATGCTGGAGCGAAAGAATAAATCTTATAAAGATAAAGCTAAGCAAGGTGTTTTCTGACCAGCTCATCTATCCATCTTATGTGTTTTACCTTTTTCCAGTCCTTGCCCAGTATCGCGGCGCCTTTCTTGTCCACCTCTATGGGGTCGCCAGCCAGGATCAAGTCAAATTTTTCCGGCGTTCCCCATATCTCACCACCTCTCTGGCCCACAGAGGCATCCACCACTGCCAGATCAGGTAGCTTGCAGACACAGATGTCGTGAATGGAATAATCGATAAGCCATCGGTGCATCTTCACCTTCCAGCTTCCCTCGAATTTTTCCCCTTTATATTTTCCATTGGGAAAACAGCCGAGCATGTTCTTCAGGGAGATGGTCACCTTCGCCTCTCGGTGGTCTTTTAAGACAGGCAGGGATATCAAGAAGCCATCCTCTAAGATTTTGGGAAAGTGGATATAATCGAACTTTTTAAACAGGGAAGAGCGCTTGCTCACCACCTCTTCCTCGTTCAGGTCAACCAGCTTGATCCCGTATTGTCTGGCCAGTTCAAGATAGCCCAGGTTCCTGTAGCACTCCCAGGTGTCGGAGCCGCCGGAGCCCTCGGCTATCAGGATATCTGCCTTGCTGTATTCCAGGCAGTATCTTAAGACCTCCCTTACGAAGTCAACAGGGGTGGTGACCGGTGGTCGTCTGTTACAGGTCAAATTCGGCTTCAGTATTATCTTCGATTGTTCTGAAAGAACTTTTCCTGCCCCAATTTTCTCCAGGGCAGAGGGAATGGACTCCTCGTAGGAGATAAACTTTACCGAGGCTATTTTTTCCATTTAAGCCTCCTCTTTTTTATTCCACCAATATCAGTCCAAAGCAGGTGGATATCTGGTCCCCCTCGAACAGCGTCGGTAATGATTCTCTTTAAGGTATCCTCCTTGAAGTTGGAGCTTGCCTTCTATTCTCTGGTCAAGGAAGTCCATTGTTTGGCCAGCTTATCCCTGACCGGCTTATAGACCATCTCGTAGAAATACCTCTGGGACCTAAGAATTCCCTCATCGTATTTTCGGCAGTAGTTTACCGCTTCCTCCCAGGCCTGCTCAAAGTTTTCTCCAAATCGGGACTCAATTTGCCTGGAAAAGTCCTCAGGAGTTTGAACCCTGTCCCCAATTAGAAAATAGGTTTTATCGTTTATCTTCACGCTGTAAGCCATCTCATCTCCTAAGGTGTAGGGCTTAAAGGTCTTGACCACCTTCTCCCTTAGCTCTGGCTTCATTTTTTCCTTTATCCTGGGAAGGATAATTTCCTTTGGAGGTTGGACTTTCTTAAATCCCCTCTTTGCCGCTGCGTAAAATATGGCTCTGTTGAGTCCCCAGCTTTTGGCTGAATCCATTGGAAGTCCCAGAATGAAGGCCCGGGCTGCCTGTAAAGTTGCCATCACCTGAAATCTTCCCACAGCCATTTTTACCTCCCTGGCTTTATTTTTCGCCAATCTGCTGTAGCCATAGGACCATCCTTGGCGATCTCATAAGTTGAGGAGAGCTTTTTTATCACTATTCCCTCATATCCCCTTTTGACCATTTCTCTCAGATCCTCATTTACGTTTCTGAGCGCATCCCATTCGATAAGATAAAAGGGAGGTTGGAGGCCAATTTTTTGAAGAATTTCCTTGCGTCTCCATAAAGGCAGCTTGCCCACGAACTTTCCCTGGTAGAAGATGACATCAAAGACGTAGATGAGGGGCTCGGCTTTGGGAACCTTAGCGAAAAGGGAAGGGATAAGCTGCCTTCCTTCAGTGGAGTAAAGCTCGGTGTCCAGAATGATTCCTTCGGGAAGGAACTTTTCGGCCATCTTCGTCAGCGAGGATAGCCTTTCTGTCCAGTTTGGTTTTTTCTCCAGCCTTCTTCCCCAAAGCTCTATTCTCCCGCAGGGATAACGAATTACCTCTAACCTCCACCCATCGACCTTGGGCTCTACGATCCAGTCTCCCTTAAGTGGCTCGCCAAAGTATGGTATTGGCTGCATGAGCCATACAGGACCTTTCAACTGCATAGCTTTATAAGCTCTTTTGCGTTTTCCACGGCAAAGCCCGAGACGTCGTTGTTGAAGTAGACGTAAACGTCGCCGGACTTTAGCCACTCTTTTACCTTTTTGGCAAGCTCGCGGAGTTCTTCTGTGGTGTATTTTGAGCTGAAGAGTATCTTTGAGCCATGCATCCTCACGTAGGCAAAATCCGCCGTTATGACCTCTGCCTTTGGATAGGAGGGCGAGTCGGCGATGACCCAGCAGGCACCGTAGTCCTCAAGCATCTTATATATTTTCTCGTCGCACCAGGATTTGTGCCGAAATTCGAAGGCATATCTTAAGCTGTAGCCTTTGTTGATCAAGCTCAAAAAATCTTGAAGGCTGTCAACATTTTCCTGAGTAGCCTTAAAGCTTGGCGGGAACTGAAAAAGGATTGGTCCCAACTTTTCCTTAAGGTTTAAGGCGTTCTCGGCAAACGTCTTCCAGGCCTCCTCTACCCCCTTTAGCCTCTTTATGTGTGTGATGAAGCGGCTCGCCTTGACGGAGAAGACGAAATCCTCTGGGGTTTGATTATGCCAGTGTTGAAAGGTGCTCGCTCGGGGAAGATGATAAAAGTAGTAGTTCACCTCGGCGCGCTTGAAGTGATGGGAAAAGTATTTTAGCCTTTCCCTTGAGGGTAGATCATCCGGATAAAAGATGCTCTGCCAGTGCTCATAGACCCATCCAGATGTTCCGATAAATAATTTAGCCATGCTCTC
>QMPZ01000148.1 GCA_003648815.1 Candidatus Aerophobota bacterium
CAGGGGTTCATGGCCGCCACCAGCATGAACCTTGCCGGATAACTCACCGAGGTAAGAGCACGGGAAATGCTCACCACCCCATCCTCCAATGGCTGTCTTAGTGACTCCAGGACATGGCGAGGAAACTCGGGAAGCTCGTCCAGAAAAAGCACTCCGTTATGAGAAAGGGATACCTCTCCTGGCCTGGGAATCCTTCCTCCTCCGATGAGCCCTGCCTCGGATATGCTGTGATGAGGAGCTCTAAAAGGACGGGTCCCCACAATGGCCTGATGTGGCTTAAGCAGCCCTGCCACACTATGAAGTTTCGTGGTCTCTATGGCTTCCTCGAGGGTAAGATCAGGAAGGATGGTGGGAATTCTACGGGCCAGCATAGTCTTTCCTGCTCCTGGTGGACCTATCATCAAGATGTTGTGTGAGCCTGCAGCGGCTACTTCTAAGGCTCTCTTTACATACTCCTGTCCCTTCACCTCGGCAAAGTCCACCTCATAGTGGGAAGTTTGTCTTAGGGCCTCCTCTAAGTTGCACCTGTAAGGTTCAATTGAAATCTCCTTATTCAAGAACTTGACCGTCTCCAGAAGGCTTCTTACCGGATAAACCTTTATCCCTTTAACTACCGCCGCCTCCTGAGCGTTGGGCAGAGGGAGGATAATCTTTTCTATTTTTTCTTCCCTGGCCTTTAAGGCAATGGGCAGGACTCCGTTGACCCTGCGAACTCCTCCGTCTAAGGAAAGTTCTCCCAGGATGAAGTAATCCGATAGCTCATCATTTTTTATCACTCCATTAGCCTTTAAGATTCCTATGGCTATGGATAGATCAAAGGAGGAGCCTTCCTTTCTGATATCAGCCGGAGCGAGGTTTACCGTGATTCTTCGGGAGGGAAACTCAAGCTCGGAATTCTTGATAGCAGCGGTCACCCTTTCCTTTGCCTCTTTTACCGCTGTATCGGGCAAGCCCACGATGCTAAAATTAGGAAGGCCTCTGGCTAAGTCGACCTCCACCTCTACCGGATAGGCATCGATCCCAATTAAGGCACTGGTGTAAACCTTGGCTAACAAATTTTCCCCTCTACATGGTCTTATAAGGTCAACGTATGCGTGATTCGGACTGCCACATATCGGGATTGGGACCAAGTTTTTCCTTCAAGGTCTCAGTAACCTCTGTCAACCTGTCCACTACCTCGGATGATAGCTTCAGGTCAGCAGCTCGAGCGTTTTGACGGACCTGCTCCGCATTTCGTGCTCCCGCAATTACGGAGATCACTCCCTTTCGGCTGAGTAGCCAGCCGAGGGCAAGCTCGTTCATGGGAACGGAGAGCTCTTCTGAAATTTTTCGAATTTCCTCTATGGCAGCGAAGGTCTCACGCTCTGCTCCTTTTTCACCATGACGGGCCAACGGCCTTTGGCCTGAGAAATGACGAGTCCGAGCTCGACCATCAGGAACCTCCTCAGGAGAACGAAACTTTCCAGTAAGAAGGCCCTGAGCTAAAGGGCTGTAGCAGAGGATTCCAACCTCATTCTCAAGGCAGGTCGGCAGAATCTCATATTCGATGCTGCGCCACAGCAGGCTATAAGGTAGCTGGTCAGTTTCAATGTGGCTATAGGCTAATGCTTCTTTAAGGTCCCTTCGGCCAAAGTTACACACGCCAATGGCTCGAATCTTTCCCTCATCTTTCAGCTTTTGTATAACTTCAAGGGTTTCCTCAATGGGAACCATGCGGCTTGGCCAGTGTAGCTGATAAAGATCGATATAGTCCGTCTTCAAGCGACGCAGGCTATTTTCACAGGCCCAAGTTAACTTCTCAGGTGAAAGGTGGCTTGAGCTCACCTTGGTCGCGATTACTGCATCCTTTCGGCGATGGGAAAGCGCCTTTCCCAGGACCTCTTCCGAGTAGCCATTGCCATATCCCTCGGCGGTATCAAAGAAGTTAACCCCTACATCTAAGGCGGTCTCTATCGCCCTGATGGAATCGGACTCTCTTTGCGGTCCCCATGTTCTATCACCTGCAATGGCCCAACATCCCATACAAATTACAGAAACTTTAATCTCAGTTTTTCCAAGTCTTTGGTATTTCATAACTTATTGCCTAATTATTTCATAGTTTTGGATGCCAAATTCTGTTTTCCTCGAGGCACTCGTAGGACCCGTCAGCTCCAAGTATTTTCCCTTTGAGGATAATAGCATTGCTTTTGAATCAGTCAAGAATCTGTAGCTAAGGTGAAAAGAGCGAAGGCCAAAGGTATTTTGGCCACCGCAAGGAGGTGAAGTTAGCATTCAAGCTTGCTCGAGATCTATAGAAAATACAGCCAATCAGGGAATTTTTCAAAGACCAAAGGTCCATAGCGAATTAGATCAGCTATATGTTCTAAAGTTTCATTAGCCTCTGATGCTACCAGTGTAGATATAATGCGGGCATCAAGCTCAATGGGGTAGGCTTTTTCAGGATAGTACCATCTAATGAATCTCTTGATCCTTCTAATCTTTGCCAAAAGGTCCTTCCTGGCTTTAACTAAGCTGTCTTTTTCACTCCATAAAATTGTCTCAGGAATCTTGCATTGCACTCTATGTCTTAGCTCATGGGCAACCATGGATAGCATAATTATTCTCTGTCGGTTATGATTCCGGATCCGGGAGAAAAGATACTCCAGGTTATCCTCTTCTAAAAGAAACAAGTCTTCAGATGGATCATAGGCCATAGCAGGTAAAACTACTACCTCCCACTCTTTTCCCATGAGTTGTTTGCGTTCTGATTCAAAGAAACCAACCTGGCCAGGCTCGTCAAAAACCAGAGGGGAGAGTATCTCAATCAGCTCTGTAACTGCATCTGCATAGCTCACCGATTTCTCCTAACATAAATTTTGGCACAGTCCCCAACACAACCTTTATTTGTCATCGAATGAAGGCCTGGTGAAGTGGCTAATTTAACTATCCTCGAGATAAATTCTACCATAATAAGCTGATTTGTTAAGTTTTGATGATAAAATTAGCAGAGAGGGGTTTTTCAGGCACCACATAAGGGGTTTGAAGGTGATTATAAACTGTCGCCTCCACTCCATATACCGATTTTATGTTCTCAGAAGTTACCACCTTTTCAGGCGTACCTATACTGAATATTTTTCCATTTTTTAGCATTACCAACTTATCCGAATACCTTGAAGCTAAGTTGAGGTCGTGCATGGCCATTATCACTGAAATCCCTTTTTCTTTAGCTAAGCTCCTCACTACTTCCAGAACTTCCAGTTGGTGTTTTAAATCTAAACTACTTGTAGGTTCATCTAAAAGCATAATCTCCGGTCCTTGAGCGATGGTTCTGGCTATTAAGACCTTTTGCTTTTCACCCCCACTTAGTTCATTTAAATCCCTTAGAGCAAATTCTTCTAATCCTAAAAGATGCAGCACTTCGGAGACTATCCTGAAATCCTTAAAAGTTGGATTCCAACTCAGATAAGGTTTTCTTCCCATAAGAACTGTATCAAAAACGGTGACGGGAAAGCTACTGCTCTCACTTTGTGGAACGTATCCTATTTTCCTGGCAAGTTGTTCTCTCTTCATCTTGCTGATTTGCTTCTCATCTATAAAAATGCACCCCCTCTCAGGGTTCAATATCCTCACGATGCATCTTAAAAGGGTGGTCTTTCCTGACCCATTAGGACCAAGGAGGGTTAGAATTTCCCCTTCTTCCACCTCTAAATTGATATCCTCCAAAACCAGTCTGTCATTGTATCTGAAATTAAGTCCCTGAATCTTTAACTTCACCAGTATTCCTTCCTTATAAGAAGGTTTTCATTAAACCCATATGTCCATCACAGGATCAACGAATCTGATGCTTCTACAGCTTCAATTAGCGCTTAGAGAGCCTAAACTACGGCAGTTCCTTTCCCGTAGTGGTCATAGTCAGCTTTCCATGCTTTACCCCGCGCACGCTTATCAGTTTGTCTGCTACAGCCTTAATTTTATCTGCCCTTCCCTTGACTGCTAAAACCTCCAGGCAATTTTCCTCATCTAAATGTAGATGCATAGTAGAGATTATCAGCTCATGGAAATGGTGTTGAAGATCAGTCAGAGTATCCAAGAGTCCTCTTGTATGGTGATTATAAACTAAGGTAATTGTCCCTATCATTTCTTTTTCCCCACCTCGCCACTCTTCCTCCACCAGACGGTCCCTGATCAGGTCCCTCACCGCCTCGGACCTATTGGTATATCCTTTCCTTAAGATCAGCTCATCAAAGCTTTTCAGCAGGCTCTTTTCCATAGATACCCCGAATCTCA
>QMPZ01000149.1 GCA_003648815.1 Candidatus Aerophobota bacterium
TAAATGACCTGAAAGCTTATATGGAAGATAAAGCAATCGTCAGGACCAATCTTTTATACCTGGCCATACTCTTCGTGATCTTACTTGTGGGCTGGCCTGGCGGTGCACCTTTTGACTTTCAAAGACCATATGTCTTCTTAGCCATAACTTATGCTCAGATAATCCTTCCAAGCTACATCGGCGGAAGGTTAGCGGTGAGGTCTTCCTCGGTGGGAGACATCAGGGTTGGGGATTGGCTGAAGTACACTCCCCTCAGTCCAGTGGAGATAGCCTTGGGAAAACTTTTGGCAATCTTTCTTTGTCTTCTCCTTATGTTTTCCTCATCACTTCCGCTTCTCATCCTGTGTTATTTTATAGGAGGAGTATCGTTAAAGGCGAGTTTGACTGTGTACTGTCTTTTACCAATTTTTTTCATCTCCTTTATCAGCTTTGGTCTTCTCTTCAGCCTTGTAAGTCATGATTTTTCTGTCTTTATCCTGAACCTATCCAGCTTCCTTTTTGTGTTGGGACTTTTCTTGAGCAGAACGGGCTGGCGCAACCTGTTTTACCTGAATCCCCGATTTGTCCTGTTTATTTTGATCTTATCGACTTTTGCATTCTCTGTCTTTATCAGAGACTTGAGAAGGAGAAAGAAATTAGCCTATGAAGATTGAGGAAATATTGGCCGTGAAACTTCTGGAATTTGAGCGAAGGTTACGATTCGTCCAGACTGGAAAAAGTATGGCCACCTTTCTCTGCATCGGCTTAAGTGCGTAGCTTTGTCTCTGCATCCTCGACAAGTTCATCCCCTTGCCCCTGAACTGGCCAGCTCTTTTTCTTGCAGTTTGTGGACTGGGCACAGCTTCGGGTTTCTTTGTAGGAAGATTTCGCCGCATCTCCCCGCTCTCGGTGGCCTGCCGGGTGGACGAGGCTTTATCACTTCAGGAGCGGGTAAGCACGGCTTGGGAGTATAGAAGTGAGGGAAGGTCAAATGAGCTGGTGCCCCTCTTGATCAAGGATGCCGTAAGATGTCTTCAGGAAGTTAAGCCCAGCAAGGTATTTCCTCATCAATGGCTCAAAAGAGGTAGATACGTAGCTTATCTTTTGATAGGTATTTTTCTGGTCTCATATCTTTTCCCTTCCCCCTTTGAGGATGCTGCTCCCCCCTCCTCCCTCCGGGAGGAGGGTCGCTCGCTCATGAGATCTGCCGAAAGGCTGATGGAAAAGAGGCCAGAGGCTCTAAGGCGTGCCTCGAGCCTGGCCAGACAGATGAGGCAGTTGGGAGAGGAGATGTATCAGAGAGAACTGGAGGAAGAACAAGCCCTTCAAGCTTACAGTTCTCTTGAGAGTAAGATCACACAGGAGCTAAAGATGACCCAGGCAGAACTTTTAGAAAGACTTAAGTCCCTCGAAAAGGGAAAGTGGGAGTCCGTTGATGAGGAGAAACTTTCTCAGATAAAGGAAGCTCTTCAGAAAGAGGAGTATGGGAAGGCGAAGGACCTGTTGGAGCAGATGTCCAAAGAAGGAAAAGGAAAAGAGGGCGAGGAACTTTTAAGCTATGCAAAAGAGCTGGAGAGCTTAAGCAAGATGAGGAAGCTCGTGAGGGAAGGCCGCCAGCGACTAAAGGAAGGGTCCGGGAAGGAGAAAGAGGAAAAGCTTGCCAGGATGACTAAGAGTGAAGAGGAATCGGCTCTTAAGGGGGATGAGAAAAATGAGGGACATAGCTTAGCTCAAGAGGAGGGCTTTGAACTTGGACAGGGATTAGCCGAGGGGTCTTCCCCTTTTCCCGGACGTTCTCCCTCCTTTAGAGTTGGGGAGGAAGAGGAGTTCGAGGTTGATGAGGAGGGAAGATTGGTTAAGGTAAAGGGTCAGCTTGAGCAGGGTTCCTTTTTGATGAGCCTGCTGAGGGATATTTCCCGTTCTCCGGAAAAGGGCGGTTCCTCAACGAAACAGGCTCTCATCTCTTACGGAGAGATGATGATCAATAAATTAGCCGGGGAAAAGATTCCTCTTTCCTATAAAGAACAGGTGAAAAGATATTTTTCTTCTCTTGAGCCAAAATAAAGAGGCAGGATGGAAAAATGACTGATTTAGAAAAAGTGGAAAGATTTCAGGAAGAAGTAGAAAAGGTAGTAAGTGAGGTAAAGAAGATAATTGTGGGACAGGAAGAAGTCATCGAAGGGGTGATTTTGGCTATCCTCTGCAACGGCCATGTCCTCTTAGAAGGAGTTCCCGGACTGGGCAAGACCCTTTTGGTCAAGTCCTTAGGCCAGGTTCTCAACTTAAGATATTCTCGCATCCAGTTCACCCCCGATCTCATGCCCGCTGACATTGTCGGAACCAACATCATCATGCAAGGGGAGAATGGAAAGCGTTTCTTCAAGTTTCAGAAGGGTCCTATCTTTGCTCAGATTATCTTAGCTGATGAGATAAATCGGGCGACTCCCAAGACCCAGTCGGCTCTCCTTGAGGCTATGCAGGAGCAGAAGGTCACCGTGGCCGGGATAACCCGTGAGCTGGAACTGCCCTTCTTCGTCCTGGCTACCCAGAACCCCATAGAAATGGAGGGAACTTATCCCTTGCCTGAAGCTCAGGTGGACAGGTTCTTCTTTAAGCTAAAGGTTGGATATCCTTCTCCTGCAGAACTGAGGGAAATCGTCAACCGAACCATTGTCAGGCAGCTTCCTACTCTTAACAAGGTCCTCGACGGGGATGAGCTTGGGCGAATTCAGGCGTTAGTCAGAAAGGTACCTGTGGCCTCTCACGTCCTCGATTACGCCACCCGCCTGGTGCTGGCCACTCAACCTCGTTCTCCATTTGCCACGGAGAAGGTAAAAAAATATGTGCGTTATGGCTCAAGCCCGAGGGGAGCTCAGACTCTGATCGCAGCTGCCAAGGCAAGGGCTTTCAGAAAGGGAAGGTTTAACGTGAGCTTTACCGATGTTCGAGAGGTGGCTCTTCCCAGCCTTCGCCATCGCATCCTCCTGAACTTCGAGGGAGAGACTGAGGGAGTGGACGTGGACGAGTTGATTGAGGATGTAATTCAGTCGGTTTCGGAAAGGTGAAGGGTATAATCACAGTTTAAGAGGAAACTCATAACTATGGTCAAGTTAGGTTTTGACAGTAAATTTTTGCATCAGCTGGAGTCGCTAAAGCTCCTCAGCCAGAGGGCAAAGAAGATTCACTTTGAAGGAGAGAGAAGAGGAAGCAGACCGGGCAGTGGGCTGGAGTTCGTCGATTACCAGCAATATCAGCCAGGCGATGATTATCGCTACATCGACTGGCATCTTTTCTCGCGCTTGGAGCAGCTGTTTATCAAGCTTTTCATCGAGGAGGAAATCTTAAGGGTCTTTCTCATCATTGACCGGAGCGCATCTATGTCCAGTGGCCAGCCTTCCAAGCTGGAATATGCCGCAAGACTTGCGGCATCCTTAGGATATGTTGCCCTGAGTAATCTGGATGAGGTGGGAGGGCTCATCTTCTCCTCTTGTCCAGAAAAAATCCTTCCTCCACGTCGGGGAAGAGCTCAGATCTTTCGTCTCTTTAAGTTTCTTCAGGGACTAAGTGCTCATGGCAGGACCAACTTTAACCTTTCCTTGAGCGAGTTCAGCCAAAAACAAAGACATGCCGGGATGGCAATCATCTTCAGCGACCTGCTCGATCCCAATGGATATGAGGAGGGACTGCTTGCCTTAAGAAGTCGAGGCTGGGAGATCTCCTTGATCCAGGTTTTAGAGGAGCAGGAGCTGGAGCCAGACCAGGCAGGAGAGGTGGTGTTGATTGATCGGGAGACCGGTCAGAGGGTGGAAACTATCCTCGATGAGGAAATTCTGAGAAGATACAGACAGGAGGTGAGGAATTTCCTCGAGGGGATAGAGTCGTTCTGCAAGCATTATGAGATCAAATACATAAGAGCTACAACCTCCCTGCCTCTTCCGGAAATGCTCTTCAAGCACTTAAGAAAGGTGAGGATCTTAAAATGAGTGTCCTCAACCCCTCTGCTTTTTATCTTTTACCACTTTTGGGATTGATCCTGTTTTTTTACCTTTTAAAGGGAAAACCAAGACAGATTAAGGTCTCCAGTACCCTTTTCTGGCAAAAGATTCGTCAGACCCTTACCTCTCAGCGTTTTCGCTGGCGACTGCCACCGGAACTGCTTCTTTTTCTTCAGCTGACCATCCTCGGTATTCTCATTGTGGCCTTAGCCCAGGTCTTTCTCACTTTAAGAGGGAAAGAAGCAGAATACGTGGCAATAGTTATAGATACCACAGCAAGCA
>QMPZ01000150.1 GCA_003648815.1 Candidatus Aerophobota bacterium
ATCCCTTTTGTCTTCCAACAGGTCATGAGCTCTTTGGGCTACCTGCAGCCTCTGTCTTTGCCTTAAGAGCTCCATACGTGTAGGACTTGTCTGAACGGTCTGAGGCATTTCTAACCTCCTTAACTTCCCAAGAAACGTGTTTAAGAGATGCGATGTAAATAAAATATTACTAACCCGCCCTCCTTATGTCAAGTGGAGCAAGTAAATGGGCCTCTGGACATCGTTTTACGGAAATAAGGAAGCTGGGTTATGAGTTCCTCCTTTTTGATAAGGTTGTTTTTAACTTTACCCTCATCTTGGAGGAACAGTGACCCTTTTGTCAAGGAGCAATCTTTTTACAGAAATTATAGGACATAATCAAATTTTGGACTTGGCAATCATAACCCAGCTTCCTTATTTCCGTAAAACGATGTCCAGAGGCCCATTTACTTGCTCCACTTGACATAAGGAGGACGGGTTAGTAATATTTATATTACATCGCATCTCTTAAACACGTTTCTTGGGAAGTTAGGGAGGTTAGAAATGCCTCAGACCGTTCAGACAAGTCCTACACGTATGGAGCTCTTGAGGCAAAGACAGAGGCTGCAGGTAGCCCAAAGAGCTCATGACCTGTTGGAAGACAAAAGGGATGAATTGATGCAGCGGTTTCTTCCCTTAATTAAAGAAGTTCGAAAGCTGCGCAGAAAGGTAGAGGAGAGGCTAAATAAGAGCTATGCGGACTTTCAAATTGCCAAGGCGCTTAGCTCGGAAAAAGAGGTGGAAACATCCCTTATGTGGACGGAGGCAAAGGCGGGTCTGAAAATCGAGGGCTATACCGCCCTGAAAAGCCCTAGATTTAAGATAATAAAGGAAGGAAATCTTCTTTGTTATGGGTTTTATGGAACCAATGAAAAGCTTGACTCAAGCTTAAGGTCATTTTCAGAGATCCTCAACTTATTAGTTGAACTTTCCCAAAAGGAGGAAGAGGCGAGAAGACTGGCCAGGGAGATCGAACGCCTCAGACGCAGGGTGAATGCCTTGGAGTACATTTTTATCCCCCAGATTAGGGAGATGGTCAGATATGTGACCATGAAACTGGAGGAAAGGGAGAGAGCTCATATCATAAATATTATGAAGATAAAGGAGATGATGGGAAGCTGAGGATTAGCCTGGCTATTTTCTCCGCGGCGCCGCCTCTACCCATCCTTTCCTCGCCAACTTTTTTCACTTTCCTTAGCTCTTCAGGGTGATGCAGGAGAAAACAGACCTTTTCGGCTACGGCGCTGCCATTACTTTCGACGATGAAAACAGCCCCTCCGAGAAGCTTTCGTTGAACTCGGAGAAATCTTTTTGTGATCTGTGCTCCCTTGCCTGAAAACGCTACTACCGGTTTTCCCAGACCTACCGCCTGTTCGTTAGCCATCCCCGAGGTCCCTATGATCACCTTTGAGCAGTTGAGCACATCTCCAAAAAATCTATCCTCCACTATCTTGACAATAATACCCTTTTCAGAGACAAGATAAGCTATAATCCCTTTTCTTTTCTTTTCCGCCGGAGCCTCCTTCATCGCCCAGTCTTTTTTCTTCAAGAGGACAAGCTCCATCTTTTTCAACTCAAGCGAGGAAGCCAGGCAGAGAAGAAAGTGAGCTTTTTGAGGGAAGAGCTTTTCAGCGATTATCGCTACCCCATCCAAGATGGTCATAAGGTTATCATAGGCTTCCTTTCTACTTCCAGGAAGAATGCCTATCACAGGTGAACCTGGCTCTGTTTCAAAGTTCTCACCGGTAATCCTCAAACAATCCATCATCGCATTTCCCACATAAATGGCGTTTATTCCCGAACTTCGGAGTGAGGAAGCTGTCCTCTCGTCCCGGGCAATTACGAGCTTGCAAAGACGTCTCATCAGCCACTTTTCTATTCTATAATGGCCTCCTATGTAATCTGATTTGGCGGTGGGAAGAAAGATGATGGGCCTTTTACCGAAAAGCCCAGCAAGCAGGAGCAAAAACACATCTCCCACGCAAACCATCAGTGTAGTTGAGTCTTGCTCCATCTTCAGGGTATTTACGTATTTCCTCAACATCCTCAGCCAGCCAGCCTTCAAATCCTTCCAGAGAAAAGATAATCCTGCCCTCATAAAACCACCACTGGGCATCTCCTGGCAGGGTCCGAGAACCCTTATGCCCAAGCGAGCATATGAGTTTCCCCTTCCTACCAGGGGCATAGCCTTAATGTCAAGGCAGCTGAGATCTCCCATCTTCAATAAATTCTCGATTATAGCAGCACCGATGGCATCTTCTCCATGTCCATTGGAAAGAAACAAAATCTTCTTGGCCAAGGCCAGCCTCACTCACGTTCTTGATATTAAGAAAACTCCCCCGCAGATCAACAGCACCCCTATAATCCTGATGGGGGAAATGTGTTCGTTCAAGAGTGCCCATGAAAAAAAGAGGACGAGCACATATCCTATGCTTATCATCGGATAGGCATAGCTAAGGTCAGCCCGGGAAAGCACGGTCAACCAGAAAATGGTGCTCACTGCATAGAGAAAAAGTCCTAAAAGCACAAAGGGCTCTCTCAAAATACGAAAAAGGTTTAAAAGAAGAGTGGCAAACTTAAGAGAGACAAGTCCAACCTTAGCCATTCCCTGCTTCATCGAAAGCTGACCCAATGCGCCTAAAAGCACGCTGATGAAAATTAATAGCTCTACTTTCATCTACTTTCTCCTCAGAAAAGCTTTCATTTTAACTTTTTCCATAGCTTGATTAGCTCCACGAATACCCGCAGGATAAATCCTATTTTGTTTCCCGTCTGTTTTCCTTTTTTTCTGGGGTAATGACTGACCCCCACCTGCTTTATGATATATCCCCTTTTTTGGGCTAAGATGAGTAGCTCTGCGTTTATGAGAGCGCCTGTGGACTCAAGGTTTAAGCGCTGGATGACTTCCCTTTTGAAAAGCTTAAAGGCACAATCTATATCCACAAGATTCAGACCAAAAAGAAGCCTTATGGCCAGGTTATAAAGACCTGCATTAAAGCGCCTGAAGAAGGGATCTGCCCTCTCAGTCCGGTAACCACAGACGATATCGGCATCTTTTATTAAAAAGATCAGCTTTGATATCTCTTTTATGTCGAACTGCCCATCTGCATCAGTAAAGAAGATCAGATCGTGCTTCGCAGCCTTAAATCCGCTACGCAGAGCTGCTCCATAGCCCTTGTTGGAGGGATGATGGATGACGAGGATCTGTGCATATTTTCTTGCCAGCTCATCAGCTATTTTTCCCGTGCGGTCTTTGCTTCCATCGTCGACGATGATGATCTCATATTCATCAGTAACGGTGGGCAAGAACCTTAAGGCCGAGCTTACAACAGGTTCAATGTTTTCCTCCTCGTTAAATGCAGGGAAAACCACGGAGATGCTTTTCTTCAATTTACCTATCCCCTTTGTTGGAAAGAAGAACCTTTCCTCCCTCTCTTCTCAGAACATATACAGGTATCTGAGAAAGATTTTCCTTTACCCGGAAATAGCTTTTTTCGCTCATCAAACAGTAGACCCTTTCCTCTGAGCCTAAAAAGCTCATAAGACAGTCCACTGTCTCAATTCCCACCACAGGCTGATCAGTGTAATACACCAGGCTTGGATTAAATGTCATAAAATTTTTCTCTGAAGCAGGGTAGTTTCCTATCCTCTCGCCGGGCCTGAGTCTTGAGGTGATCTCGCTCGCCATAACCTTAGTGGGTTTGAAGAACTCCGTTTTGGGAAGAACATGCTCTGCAAGAGCCCAGGTCACAAAACACATTGCCCCCACCATAATCCCAAGACAAAGACTGGGTTTTTTGTAAAGAAGACTGAGTAAAGAAAAAACACCTCCTATGATTAGCCCTGAAATTACGAGGATGATATCCTTTCCGCACAGCTCATATTCAACTGGGAAAGTAGGTTTTGCTATTAAAACCACCGCAACGAGCAGGCTTATAAGAAGGGAAAAAAAGAGGGCAAAGGAGAGCAGCATTCCCCCCTTATAAGCTTGGATTCTTTGAGAGAAAAACTCGCTCCAGAGCTTTCCCACAACAGGAGCAAGGCAAGGGTATAAGGGTAAAATATAGCCGGGGAGTTTACTTTTCGCTGAGGAAAAGAACACGAATACCACGCCAAACCAGATTAGGATAAGAAGAATCTTTTTTCTTTCCCCATCTTTCCATCCTTTCTTAAAAAATCGGACGAGAGCATAGGGCAAAAAGCTGCTCCAGGGGAAAAAGCCAAAAAGTAG
>QMPZ01000151.1 GCA_003648815.1 Candidatus Aerophobota bacterium
CGGAAAAAAGCTAAAATACTTCAACAAAAGGCAATAAGTGAATACGAAAAGGCCTTAGAGGATGAGAGGACACACCTTTTAGCTTTAAAGGAGCTGGCCAAGATCTGGCTGGAAGAAGAGGAATATGAGAGGGTAATTGATGCCCTTTCCAGGACGAAGAAAGAGGAGCAGGATTTTGAGGTCTTAAAGCTTCTGGGTCTGGCCTATTTTAAGTCAGGGCATTCTACCGAAGCTTTAAAAGAGCTGGAGGAGGCAAGGAAGATAAAGGCCGATGACGTGGAGACACTGTTTTTCCTTGGCCAGATTTACGAGGATAAAAAACTTTTTGAGGAAGCCCTTTCCTCCTATCAGAAGATCACCTCCCTCGCTCCAAAGGGAAAGCTGTCCAGGATAGTCCAGGAAAGGATTCAGAGCATCGAACAGGAAAGGCTCGCCCTCACCGTAAAGGATATCAAGGATCCCGAGATAAGACAGATTATCCTCACCGCTCCTGAGGCCAGGGATTATCCTCAGGCAGGGGCAATAATACTGCTAAATGAGCATGAGTGTCTGGTAAAAAAAGACAACACCTTAGAGGAAAAGATACACAGGCTTGTTAAGATTTTTAACGTGAGGGGAAGGGAAAAATATGGAGAGGTTCAGATAGATTATGACTCCACCTATCAGACGGTGAAGGTGGATTATGCTCGGGTGATCAAGCCCGACGGCAGGATGATAAAGGTCGGTAAAAAGGACATAAAGGATGTGGACAGGTGGTCCGGCTTTCCCCTTTATAGCAACGCAAAGGTGAAAATTATATCAATGCCGGAGGTAATAGAGGATTCCATAATTGAGTACTCCGCCACCATCATCACCAATAAATTAATCAACGAGGATGACTTTCAGTTTTGCTTTGGCATTCAGGGATTTGAGCCCTGTCTTCGCCATAGATTCAAGCTGACCATTCCCAAGGGAAGAAAGGTTAACATCCATTACGTAAGGCTAAAAGATGTAGAGCCTCAAGTTAGCGAAGATAGGGGCTGGATAACTTACAAATGGGAGATCAACGACGTCCCGGAGATAATTGCTGAGCCCAATATGCCTTCCTGGGCGGACATCTCTCCTTTTATAATGGTCTCCTCTTTCGCTTCCTGGCAGGAATTCTCTCAATGGTGGAGGAAGCTGAGCGAGGGACAGGCTGAGCCAACTCCGCAGATCATACAGAAGGTCGAGGAGCTCGTTCGGGGGAAGGACACGGACGAGGAGAAGGCGAGAACCATTTATCATTGGGTAACCTCGAAGATAAGGTATGTCGGGCTGGAATTTGGCATAGCTGGCTTCAGGCCCCATCGAGCCGAGGAGATCTTTAAAAACAAATATGGTGACTGCAAGGATAAAGCTACCTTGCTCATAGCCATGTATAAGGCTGCTGGCATTCCCGCATATTACGCCCTTATAGGGACAAGGGAGATGGGGAAGCTGGAGAAGGAAATACCGATGTCCCAGTTCAACCATGCCATCGTATTGGCCAGAGTCAATGACAAGTTTGTCTGGCTGGACCCCACCGCGGAAATCGTCTCCTACGGAAACATACCTGGATCTGACCAGGAAAAGGAGGCCTTGGTTTTCTTCGAGGATGAGGCAAGATTTTTAAAGGTACCTCTTCAAGCTCCTGAGGAGAATAAAATGGAGATCAGGATGGTGATAGATATAAATCCAGATGGCAGCATTGACGTGGAGATGGAGCTTACCAGTCTGGGTGCCAGCGATATGGAGATGCGAAGCTTCAGGTACATAAAGCCGGAGCAGCGAAAACAGGTGATACAAAACTGGATAAACTCCATAGCTCCTGGCGCCAAGCTGAAGAGCTACCAGTTCAGCGACTTGGAGGACTTGGACACTTCGGTGAAGTTGAAAGTTGCTTACTCAGCCACTGATTACCTGAAAAGGGCGGGCAACTTATGGATGTTCAGCATTCCCGGCATTGAAGAGGAAGCAGGCATTGTGGGAAAGGAGAAAAGAAACTACCCAATCCTCTTTTATACCACCTCTATGTCCGTATATAAGGTAGAGATTCACCTTCCTCCAGAACTTGAGGTAGAATACCTTCCCGAGCCTGTGCTGCTGGAAAAACCCTATGGTTCTTTCAAATCCAGCTATCGAACCTCTGGGAAAAATATATTCTATGAGGGGATATCGAAAAGGAAACAAACTCTAATAAGCCTTTCTCAGTATCCTGACTATAAGCTTTTCAAGGAAAAAGTAGCCAGGGAATCTCAAAGACAAATTATCATTAAAGGTCCAACGCTTTCTCGAGGCATAGGAAAGTATAAACATTTGTTTAATAAAGGGGGGAGCAGCGAAGCGTTGAGGGGGGATGTTTCCCCCCTCAAGTGTCGATAAAGGGGGGAGCGGCGAAGCGTTGAGGGGGGGAAGATTCCCCCCTCAGGCCTCGTTTCTCGGTCTGGGCCTGCTCGTTAGTCAACTCGTGCCCTTTTTATCTCCTCCACAAACTGTCTTGCCTTCCTGGTCAATACCTCAAATCTTCCTTCAGCTGAGGCTTTCTTGTCCACCAAGGCACTTCCCACCGAGATGATGGCAGCTCCCGCCTTAATGAACTCACCGGCGTTTTCCAGATTAACTCCACCGGTGGGGTTGAGTAGAACTTGCGGCAAAGGTGCCTTTATCGCCCTTATATACTTAGGGCCTCCCAGATTTCCCGCAGGAAATACCTTCACTATATCCGCTCCCATTTCCCAGGCCCTGAGTATCTCGGTGGGCGTCATCGCCCCGGGGATGACTATCTTGGAATATCTTTTTCCTATCTTTATAAGATCCTCGCTAAGACAGGGGCCCACCAAAAACTCGGCGCCGGATAAAATGGAGGCTCTGGCTGTCTCAGCATCGAGCACCGTCCCCGCTCCGAGGAGGAGCTCATCGCCAAATTTTTTGGCCACCGCCTCCATTACCTTGAGGGCATCGGGAACGGTCATAGTTATCTCAATGGTATTGATTCCTCCCTCTCTTATGGCATCGACTATTCTCATAGCCTCATCAGCCGAGGAGGCTCTTATCACTGGAACAATTCCACCCTCAAGTAGAGCTTTAAGATTTTCGGCTTTCTTATCTTGCATCTTATCCTCCTCAACTCTCATTTATCATTTTCCTGTTAACAAATCCTTGAGGGGTCTTTCCCTCGAGAACACGGACAAGGTCAGTAGCTGCTTTGGCGCGCAGCTCCTTTAAGGAAGATTCAGAATACCAGGCCACATGAGGAGTAAAAATCACGTTATCCAGCTTCAGTAAAGGACTATCCTTTCCGGGAGGTTCTTCTTCAAGCACATCCAGCGCTGCTCCCGCAATCTGTCCCCCTCTTAGGGCCTCATACAAGGCTTTCTCGTCAACTACAGCGCCACGGGAGGTATTCACCAGAAATGAGGAGCTCTTCATCTTTTTGAACTCTTCTCGTCCCAGCATATGTCTGGTCTCCTGGGTGAGAGGAGCGTGAACACAGATAATATCCGAATTTTTCAGAAGATAGTCAAGATCTACTTTCCTTACTCCCTCTGCCGCGAATTCCTCATCGGATACGTAAGGATCAAATCCCATCAGGGAAAACCCAAATGCGCGTGCTTTCCTGGCGACCATCTTAGCTATCTTCCCGAAGGCGATCAGGCCCAGTTTTTGCTCACTTAACCGCACAATAGGCCTTCCCAGTTTCCAGTCCCAATTTCCCTTCCTTATAGCCTGATTGAAAAGAAAAATTTTCCTCACGCAGGCCAGAATAAGGGCTAAGGTATGGCTGGCGACCTCCTCCTCACAGTAAGAAGGCACGTTAACCACCACAATTTTCCTCTGTGTAGCTGCAGAAATGTCAATGTTATCCACGCCAATTCCATAGCGGGCAATTACTCTACATTGGCTGAGAGCTTCAATTACTTTTCGGGAGATGGGGGCATATTGAGTCAGCAGGCCATGAGCATCCTTAGCTTTTTGAATGACCTCCTCCTCACTTCTACATTGAGCAGGGATGAGGGTTCCCCCGGCCTCGGTTATTATCCTCCTTTCTATGTCGAGATCAGGATAATCGTAGTCAGTGACCACCACGGTGAACTTGCCTCGATTAGACATTATAGCTCTCCTTTATCTATGAATATCTGTTTTTTCTCCCTTAGCTACGAGCTCTTCTACTTC
>QMPZ01000152.1 GCA_003648815.1 Candidatus Aerophobota bacterium
AGCAGATCAGACAACTCAATGATAAGATGGGAACCGTGGTTTGCGGTATGAAAATCAACAAAGTCTTTAGATGCTAAAAAGGAGTGATTATTCAGCTACCAAGACACAAAGATACCAAGATTAATGCATAAATGTGTAAAAGAGTGAAGGCGTGGATGCGTTAAACCACTCAATGACGCACGAGATAAATGAGATTATATCACTCCCTGGTGACTTGGTGGCTGAGCTGTTACGAATTATTAGAATATGTACAGGTATCGGAATTTCAATAATAAATTTCTTTGAAGTATGTTAACCAAGCCTCAGGTGGAGGAGAAATTAATAAGAAGGTCTGAGCGGAAATTTCCGCAGCAGAATAAGGCCTCCCGATGAAGAAGTTGATACTCCCAAATACTTTCCTGTCACGGCTCGACTAACTTTTGGATAAATTAATCATTCAAGCTCAGTTTCTTTTGTCAGTGTAAAGGTGACCGTGACCTGCGCCTCTATCTTAAGCCCTCCCGGGACAAAAGGAGTTATAGCCCCTCCTTTTCCCTCCCCTTCAGCAGCAAACCAGGGACCCCAGGTCTGTTTCTCCACAATGCTTTTAATGCTTTTTATTTTTAGACCCTCTGCCGCGGCTATAGCCTCCGCCTTGGCTCGAGCCTGTTTTACCGCTTTAGATAGAGCTTCCTGATAGCCAGGATGAGGATTCCTCAGGGTAAAGACCACACTCTGGACACTGTTTATTCCCGCCTCTATGGAGGCATCTAATATAGCTCCTACTTTTTCAAGGTTCATCACGGGAACTTCCAGGGTATGCGAAACCTGAAATCCCTTGAATTCCTGCTTTCCTTCCCGATACTGGCTGACCCTCCAGAGAGAAAAACCCGTGGTCTTTATCTGAGTTTGGTCAACTCCCAATGATAGCAATTTGGCGATTACCGCCTGCATCACCTCAGCATTTTCCTTCTGGGCTTCTCCAGCCGTAGGAGCAATGGTCTCCACCCCCAGGTTCAAGAGAGCCATATCCGGGGTTACCCTTACATCTCCTTTACCCTCCACCGTCAGGGTAATTCCCTCGGAGGCAAAAGATAGACTGGTTAACCCGCAGCTCGCTAAAAAAAGAGCCACCATTCCTGAAATTACCAAAAGTCTGAATTCAAATTTTCCCATTTGCTCCTCCTAATATCCTTATCGACTTAAAAGGGTGATTAAAATTGTCCCCTCGCTGTTAAACATCATTCACCACCCATTTTAAAATGGGTGCTATGTATAATTGATACTGCTGCATTCCGAAGGAATCGTCGAAGACAATTTATTCAGTAGTTGATTATGTTTATCGGCGAAGTCAATCCAGCTTTAATAATTTACCTTGACGTTTTGCTCTCTAAGCGCTAAAGTGAAAGAGGTTAGCTGCTATTGCAGTTTTTTGTCTTTGAAGTTAAGAAGAATGGCAATTTTTCACCTCCGAGACCTTATTATTTCAATTTTTTCAATTCTTTCTCGAGGTCTTTTCTACTCACAACTCTGAGAATAAAAATCTTTCTTTCGTGGATACGATAAATAATCCAATAATCGCCAATTTTACTCTGCACGCCTCATCAGTTTCTCTAAGAATATCACTTTTCCCCTTTTACACTCTTCCCAAGCTTTTCTATTGACTTTCTTATTCTCCTGCTATGAGAGATAAAAGAAAATCCTCAAATTCTTATACCTTGAAACAGCGAATAACTAAAAGGGTGAACACCTCGATGATCTCGTTTAAAGCTCCCAGAGTATCTCCGGTAATTCCTCCTATTTTCCTCCTGAGATAGCTCGTCAGGACAAAATTGGCTCCCAGGGCAACTCCTATTATTATCCCCAGGAAGAGAAATTTAAATAAGGATACTCCTATGATAAGGGTGATCAAGCTTGCCCAGAGAAGATCCTCCTTGCGCTTATGCTCGATGAAGGCCGTAGCCATCCCCTCTTCTCGGACATAAGAAGCTAAGAACATTCCCACGACCATGCTCCACCTTCCCACCACGGGTGCAAATAGTAGTGCCTGGTATTTATGGGAAGGAGGTATTTCCATTAAAAGTGCGAACTTGAGAGCCAAAAGACAAAACAGGAAAGCTGTCCCCTTAGCTCCGATGAAGCTATCCCTCATTATCCTCAATCTTTCCTCTTTGGTCTGGCCACCAAAGAGTCCGTCCACCATATCAGCAAATCCATCCAGGTGGAGGGCTCCGGTGAGGATGATCCAGGCTGTCGTTATCAAGGCGTTGGCCACAAAGGAAAAGAAAAAGATAAGGGTGAGGCAACTGACCAGGCTCAAAAATATTCCTATAACTGCCCCCACCAAGGGAAAGAAGATCGTCGAGTGAGCAAAGTCCTTCTCTGTTATCCTTGTCCTTTTCCCAAGGGGAAGTATGGTCAGGAACCCAAGAGCCGAAAGAAAAGCTTTGAGCAAGATCTTCATTGCTCTTCTCAACCGTTTTCCCTGGATACCCCTGCCTCCTCAAAGGTAGCCATCTCATTCAATATCTTAACTGACAGTTCACACAATGCTATCCCGAGGGCGGCTCCTGTTCCTTCACCCAAGCGCATACTTAAATCGAGCAGGGGTCTTTGGTCAAGATACCCAAGGGCAATTTGATGGCCCTTTTCCGCTGATCTGTGGGCGGCGATAAGATAGTCCCTGACCAAAGGACAGAGCTTTACAGCGATCAAGGCGCTGGCAGTGGAGATAAATCCGTCGATCACCACAGGAATTCTGTGCATAGCCGCGGCCAGTATGCATCCTGCCAGTCCCCCGATCTCATATCCTCCCACCTTAGCCAAGACATCGAGGGGGTCTTCGGGATCAGGGCGATTGACCCTTAACGCTCTTTTTATTACCTTTATCTTATTTTGAATCCCTTCATCATCTATCCCCGTTCCCCTGCCCGTGACATCCTCCACTCTGGATCCCGTAATGCAAGCTATAATGGCACTGCTGGAGGTGGTATTAGCAATTCCCATATCCCCTGTGCCGATTATGTCGACACCTTCTGTTTTTAGCTTTCTTTCTAAGACCTCTATGCCTGCCTCGACGGACTCAACTGCCTCCTGCCTGCTCATAGCCGGCCCCCTACTCATGTTATTTGTCCCGTATCCTATCTTTTTTACGATTAGGTTCGGATGGGAAGGCAGCTTTTTAGCTACTCCCATATCCACCACTACCACCTTCGCTCCCACTCCCCTTGCCAGGACGTTAATCGCCGCTCCACCTCGAAGGAAGTTTTCAACCATCTGTGCTGTAACTTCCTGGGGAAATAGGCTCACCTTCTCCTCAGCCACCCCATGGTCAGAGGCCATAGTAAATATCACCTTTTTATCCAGAAAGACTTTCTTTTTCCCGGTAATCCCCACTATTCTTCTGGCAAGCTCCTCCAGTCTTCCTAAGCTTCCCTTTGGCTTGGTGAGGTTATCCAATCTTTTCTGCGCTTCTTCCATAAGCTGGACATCAACAGGCTTGATCTCCTCGAGCGTCCTCCTTAGAGTTTCCATAGCTTTCTCCTTCGGATTTTAATTTAACAGGTATCCCCGAGACCATCAGGTAGACCTCCTGGGCATATTTTGCCATTATCTGGTTGGCTCTACCCAAAATATCCCTGAACTTTCTTCCCAGCTTGCTCGTGGGAACCACCCCCCATCCCACCTCATTTGAGATCACTATCGCAATATGGCTTCCCTCAAGGATAAGATTTGCTATTTCTTTCACCTGTCCAATTATGGACTCTTCCTCTTGATCGTCTAAGAGAAGGTTTGAGACGAGAAAGCCAAGGCAGTCTATGATGATTACCTTCTGAGGGGAGCTGATATTTGAGAGAACAAAGATGAGGTCCTTTTTCTCCTCAATCGTTTTCCAGTGGGAGGGCCGTGCCTTCTTGTGTAGCCTTATCCGCTCCCTCATCTCCTCATCTTCAGCGCTGCCCGTAGCCAGGAAGATGACTTCTTTACCCATCCTTTTGGCTAATTCTGCGGCATAACCGCTCTTTCCACTCCTCACTCCTCCGGTGATGAAGATAAGTTTTCCCATTTTTTGCTATCCAATACTATACATTAAGAACACGACACTTGAGGGGGGAAAGATTTCCCCCCTCAACGCTTCGCTGCTCCCCCCTTTATTAAACAAATGTTTATAC